>JAGNSH010000127.1 GCA_017988165.1 Giesbergeria sp.
GAGTTTATAGAGGCACTTATGGCAACTGTTCAACCGGGTTCATTTCTTACCTTGCATTACCGACTGGCGGGCCCCGCTGGCGACGTGATCAACACTTTTAACGACAAACCAGCCACGCTGACGCTGGGCAACGGCGAGCTGTCGCCCGCGCTAGAGCAGCGCCTGCTGGGCCTCGAAGACGGCGAGCGCGCCAGCTTTGACTTGGCCGCGGGCGAGGCCTTTGGCCCGCGCAACGCCGAGATGCAGCAGTGGGTGGCGCGCCAAATGCTCAATGAGCTGGGCGACCCCGACGAGCAATACGCCATTGGCGACGTCGCCACCTTCCCCACGCCCGACGGCCAAGGCAGCTACGCCGGCTCGGTGATTGAGGTGCGCGAGAGCGATGGCGCAGTGCGTTTTGACTTCAACCACCCGCTGGCCGGTCAGCCGGTGACGTTTGAAGTACACGTGATTGGCGCGCTGTGAGGCATCCGCAAGAGGTTTTGCTGGCCGCACCACGCGGTTTTTGCGCCGGGGTCGATCGGGCGATTGAGATCGTCGAACGCGCGCTAGAAAAGTTCGGCGCGCCGATCTACGTGCGCCACGAAATCGTCCACAACACCTATGTCGTCAACGATTTGAAGGCCAAGGGCGCGATTTTTATCGAAGAACTCAGCGACGTGCCGCCCGGTGCCACGCTGGTGTTCAGCGCCCACGGCGTCAGCAAAGCGGTGCAGCTAGAGGCCCAAGCGCGCGGCTTTAGCATCTTTGACGCCACCTGTCCGCTGGTGACCAAAGTCCACGTCGAAGTCGCCAAACTGGCGCACGAGGGCTACGAATTCATCATGATTGGCCACAAAGGCCACCCCGAAGTCGAAGGCACCATGGGCCAGTTAGACCACGGCATCCATTTGGTCGAAGACGTGGCTGGCGTGGCCAGCGTGCAACCGCTGCAAACCCAGCGGCTGGCAGTGGTGACGCAAACCACCTTGAGCGTCGACGACGCGGCCGAGATCATGGCGGCGGTGCGCGCGCGTTTTCCCAGCGTGCGCGAGCCCAAGCAGCAAGACATTTGCTACGCCACGCAAAACCGCCAAGACGCCGTCAAGCTGCTCAGTCCGCAGGTGGATGTAGTCATCGTTGTGGGCAGCCCGACCAGCTCCAACAGCAACCGCCTGCGCGAACTGGCGGCCAAGCTGGGCACCACCGCCTACATGGTCGATAGCGCCGATGAGCTGCGCGCCGAGTGGTTTACCGACACCGCCCGCGTCGGCCTGACGGCGGGTGCCTCGGCCCCCGAAATTTTGGTGCGCCAAGTGATTGAGCGCATCAAGGCGCTGGGCGCCGTCTCGGTGCGCACCATGGCCGGCATCGAGGAGACCATCAAATTTCCGCTGCCCAAGGGCCTCAAAATCGACGCCGCCACCGGGCTAGAGCTGTCGCAGCGCAGCCCCGAGACCGGCAGCGCCAGCCACTAACTGCAACGCAATTGCTATCAAAAAACTAGCTGTAAGCGCTTACCCAGCAAGGGCTTGAAGGCTATTTGACCTCAAATTTTGGCACATTGCGGCGCCGTTCGGCATAACCGGCCACGGGGCGGCCGCCGCTCCAAATGTCCAGCGGCGGGTCGGCCGCCACGGCGTGCAAGATGTCGTTGCGCGAGATAAAGCCCGACAGCGCGCCAAACTCGTCCGTCACCGGCAAGCCCGGCAAGTCGGCGTCCAGCAGCACCCGCGCCACGCGGCGCAAATCGGTGTCAATCGACACCGTCGGCACCGGGCTGATCATGACCTCTGACACTGGGCGCCCGGCCAATTCGATAGCTGCTTGCACCGCGCCCGGCTCGGGCAGCAAGTCCAGCGGGGCCATATCGGCGCGCAGCAGCATTCCGACCACCAAGCCCATGGCGTTGACCACCGGTGCCTGCGCCACGTGGTATTGCGCCAGCGTGTGCCAAGCGTCGTTGACGCGTACGTCCGGCGGCACGGTCAGCACGCCGGTGCTCATCACGTCGCGCACGCGGGTGAGCTGCTGGCGCTCTGGCTCAGGGCCCTGCGCAGTGCTGGCATAGGCCGAGACGGCATCTTGCGCCCGTGGACTGATGCGCTCCGGCGCAGGCTTGGGCGGCGCCAGCGGCGCGGCTTCGTCTTGTGGCAGGCCCACGCCGCGCGTGTGCAGCGCCTGGGTGCGCGCCACCCGGCGCACGGGCGCCACTTGCAAGAGCGTGTCCGGGCCGCCGCGAAACATCTGCCCTGAAGGGCCAAAAACAAAAAACATGGTGAACCTCATGCATCAGAGCCCAGGCCGACGCCTGTGCCGGCCATGGTAGCGCCGCTGGTGTCGCTGGCAGCGCTGGCGCCTCTAAAATCACGCCATGCTTGACATTCTTCTCCTTCGCAAAGACCTCGACACCGCCATCGCGCGGCTGCAGGCCCGTAAAAACCCCCAGCCGTATTTGGACGTGCCCGCCTTCCAAGCGCTGGAAGCCGAGCGCAAAACGCTACAAACCCGCACCGAAGAGCTGCAAGCGCAGCGCAATCAGCTGTCCAAACAGATTGGTATGTTGATGGGCAAGGGCGACAAAAACGGCGCCGAAGCCGCCAAGACGCAAGTAGCGGCCTCTAAAGCCGAACTGGAGCAGTCCGCCGCGCGCCTAGAGCAAATCCAAGCCGATCTGCAAAGCCTGCTGCTGGCCGTGCCCAACCTGCCGCACGAGAGCGTGCCCATTGGCGCCAGCGAAGACGACAACCTGCAAGTGCGCAGCTGGGGCACGCCAGCGGCGTTTGACTTTGCCGTCAAAGACCACGTCGATATCGCCGGCCCGCTGGGCGCTGATTTTGAGTTGGGCGTCAAAATTGCCGGCTCGCGCTTTACCGTCATGAAGGGCGGCATTGCGCGCCTGCACCGCGCCTTGAGCCAGTTCATGCTGGACATCCAAACCGAGCAGCACGGCTATACCGAGTGCTATGTGCCCTACATCGTCAACGCCGACTCGCTCAAAGGCACCGGCCAGTTGCCCAAGTTTGAAGGCGACCTGTTTGCCGCCAACAAAGGCGGCCAAGACGGCGAACCGGTGCCCGACAACGCTGCGCTGTACCTCATCCCCACGGGCGAGGTGCCGCTGACCAACTTTGTCCGCGACATGGTGCTGCAAGAGTCAGAGCTGCCGATGAAACTGACGGCCCACACGCCTTGCTTTCGCTCCGAAGCCGGCAGCTACGGGCGCGACACGCGCGGCATGATCCGCCAGCACCAATTTGACAAGGTCGAAATGGTGCAAATTGTCCACCCCGACCAAAGCTACGCCGCGCTAGAAGAAATGACCGGCCACGCCGAAGCGGTGCTGCAAAAACTCGGCCTGCCCTACCGCGTGATGAGCCTGTGCAGCAGCGACATGGGCTTTGGCGCGGCCAAAACCTATGACCTGGAAGTGTGGCTGCCTGCGCAAAACACCTACCGCGAAATCAGCTCGGTCAGCAACTGCGAAGCCTTCCAGTCGCGCCGCCTGCAAGCGCGCTTCAAAAACGCGCAGGGCAAAAACGAGCTAGTCCACACGCTCAACGGCTCGGGCCTCGCCGTGGGCCGCACACTGGTGGCGGTGCTAGAGAACTACCAGCAAGCCGACGGCAGCGTCACCGTGCCCGAAGTGCTGCGCCCCTACATGGGCGGGATTGAGGTTCTGAGGCCGTAACGCTGTCGGAACAAAGCGGCCATCTGCCGCGCAAGGCGTACCAAGCCAAGCCTGTAACATCGTGATTCACTTGCACTTGCACTTGCACTTGCACTTTCGCACCGGCTCCACCATTGAGTGCCTTTTTGAACCAAATCCGATGCTCAATTCTGTGGTTTGCACTGCTGGCCTGCGCGTGCTGCGGGGTGCAGGCGCGCACCCTGGCGCAGGTACGCGCCACGGGGGAGCTGCGCATTTGCGTCGCGGGCTCCACCGCGGCGTTTTACCAAACCAATGCGCAGGCGTTTGCCAACTTCCTGGGCGTGGCGGCCACGGTGACGCAGTTGGCGGCGTGGGATGAGCAGTTTCAAAACGCGGCCGGCGTCACGGTCAAAGAGGCCGCCTACGAAGCGCACCTGCTGGCCAGCGGCCAGTGCGATCTGTTCCCCAATGACCTGCACATGACCGATTGGCGGCGCAGCAAAATGCAGCTGGTGCCGCTCTACACCACCCGCAAAATGGTGGTGGCCAACCGCAAGATGCGCGCCCAGTTGCGCACGCTGGCCGACTTGGCCGGCCACAGCGTGGCCGTGCAACAGGGCACGGCTTACGAGGGCTGGCTGCTGGAGCAGAACCAAACCAAGTTTGCTGCCAACCCGATGCGCATCCGTTTGGCCCCCACAGCGCAGAGTTTGGAGCTGGTGGCGGCGGGCGCTGTGGACTTCACCGTGGTGGCAGCCGAAACCGCCTTTCAGGCGGTGCGCGGCGACTTGCAAACGCTCGATTTGCTGTTTCCAGTCGACGACCCGGTGCAGGTCGGCTGGGGGCTGAGTCCCTCGGCAGCAGACCTGCGCCAGCAGCTTGAAAAATTCTTTGCCGAGAGCTTGCGGGTCGATTCCGCGCTGGATCGCTCTTGGCAGCGCAAGTACGACATCTCGTTGATGGGCTACCGGCTTTTTTCTGCCAGCTTTGGCGGCGATGGCTTTGATCTCAAAGAAATTTTGGTGTGGGCCGTGCCGGTGGGCACCGGCGCGCTGTGTGCATTGGGCGCGGTGCTGTATTGGAACCGGCGCTTGAACCGCGAAATTGGGCGGCGCAAGCAAAGCGAAGAGCTGCTGCGCGCTGCCGTCGAATTTAACCAAACCGTCTTGCTCAACTCGCCGCTGCCGATGGCGGTTTACACCGCCGATGGACAGTGCGTCGAGGCCAACGCTGCCTTGGCGCAACTGGTGGGCGGCTCTCGGGAGGCGCTCTTGGCGCAAAACATCCACCACGTCACCACCTCGGTGCAAGCCGGACTGAGCGATCTGGCCCAAGCGGTGCTGTCGAGCAATCTGCCGCAGAGCCATAAAGTCACGATGACCACCAGTTTTGGCAAATCCATCCACGTGGAGCTGCGCATGCTGCCCGTTGCGCTGCACGGCAAGCTGCATTTGCTGATGCAAGTGGTGGACATGAGCGAAAGCCAGCGCATTGAAGAGGAGCTGCGGCATTTGGCGTTTCATGATGCGCTGACGCATTTGCCCAACCGCCGGCTGCTGATCGAGGTTTTAAAGCGCGCTTTGCTGGCCAGCAAACGCAGCGGCCATTGCATGGCGGTGCTGTTTCTCGATCTCAACAAGTTCAAGCTGCTGAACGATACCTATGGCCACGACACGGGTGACTTGCTGCTGATAGAGGTGGCGCATCGCCTCAAGCAAGTGGTGCGCGAGACAGATTTGGTGGCGCGCCTGGGCGGTGACGAATTTGTCATCTTGCTCGAAGGCCTTGGCCCAAGCGCAGAGGAGGCAGCGCGGTACGCGGCTTCGGTCAAACAACAAGTGGACCAGGCACTGTCCTATGCGTATGTTTTTGGCACCATTCACCACCACGGCTCGGCCAGCGTGGGCATCAAACTGGTCAAAGAAGGGGACACCGACCCAGACCAAATTCTCAAAGATGCCGATGCCGCCATGTACTTAGAGAAGCGCCAAGGCATGGTATCGGTGACGCAGCACGGGCGGCACCCGCCTGAAACGCTCTTAGACCACCCTGAAGAAGGCAAAAAGCCTGCTAGAATCGCAGGCTTCGACACATAGGAGAGGTGGCAGAGTGGTCGAATGTACCTGACTCGAAATCAGGCGTAGTGGCAACACTACCGTGGGTTCGAATCCCACCCTCTCCGCCAGCACATAAGGAAAGCGCGCTATCAAAACGGTAGCGCGCTTTTTCTTTTGTCGGACTCATGTAGCCACCATGTAGCCAGCGGTACAGGGTTTTGCACCGTGTAGCCAGCATGTAGCCACCCAGCACCAGCAACAGAAAAGCCCCACTGGTGGGGCTTGGTACGGGTGGGGCGGCGCTCAGTTCACACG
>JAGNSH010000128.1 GCA_017988165.1 Giesbergeria sp.
TGGCGCTCGGAGCGCACCAAGAGGGCGTTGCCGTGAAATCCCAAGTTCTGGGTCATCTTGTCGAGCATGGTGTGCCTTTGCCGAAGATTGCAGAAACGGCTGACCGCTGTGGGCGGCATCCGACGTGGATGAATTATGGAAACGCAGCGGTTTTGTGAAGCAGGGAAGAAGGCGGGTATTGCTGGGCTGTTCGGCGCTTTGGCGGGCGGCGTACTGCCTATAGTTCCAGTGGTGAAATGGCCTGTCGCGTGTGCGCAGGCCCACCTCTTTTTTCAGGAGGCAAACCATGCCAATCTCTTTTCTTGCTGCTGCTGCCTTGCCTGCGCCTTGGCGCACTGCGCTGGTGGCTGTGGCACTGACTGGCGCTGCTTTGGGCGCCGCGCCAGTGCAGGCCCAAGCCCAAGCCCAAGCCCAAAATCAAAACGCTGCCGATTTGGGCCAACTCACCCAAAGCTGGGTGGACGCGGCCTTGCAGCAAACGCCCCAAAGCAGTCCGCTGCGCATGGAGGTGGAGGTCGGCGCGCTCGATGAGCGCCTGCGCTTGGCGCCGTGCGCCCGCGTAGAGCCCTATTTGCCTGCCGGCGCTCGCTTGTGGGGGCGTTCGCGGCTGGGACTGCGCTGCCTTGAAGGCGCTACCCGCTGGAATGTGTTTTTGCCCTTGACCATCAAGGCCTATGGCCCGGCGTGGGTGTTGACGGCCAATGTCCCGCTGGGCACGGCGCTGACCGAGGCCGATGCCACCCAAGCCGAGGTCGATTGGGCGGCGGAACCCGCTTCCGTGGTTGCAGACCCGTCGATGTGGGTCGGCCAGGTGGCGTCGCGCCAGTTGCTCGCTGGCCAGACGCTGCGCCAGTCGATGGTGCGCGCGCCCCACTTGTTCAAGACCGGTGCGCAGGTGCGGGTGGTGGCTGAAGGCCCCGGCTACGCCGTCAGCGCCACCGGCCAAGCCATGGCTGCGGGCGCCGTTGGTCAGACCGTGCGCATCCGCATGGCCAATGGCCGGATAATCAGCGGCATTGTGGACGAGACAGGCGCCGTTTCGGCAGCGCTGTAAGTCCAGGCGGCACCCAGAAAACCGTGGGCCGACCTAGCGCAGCGATACAAATCGCTAAAGTACGCCGCGAACAGGTCGAAAACATGGCTACTGATGCCCCACGTTACAAGGGGTGGTGGAGAGAGTGATGAAAATAGGTCAAAAACCGGAATTGCCCAGCGCCGCAGCGCAGGCCGCAGGATCTGCCAAGCAGCAGGCTCGCACGGGTGCGTCTGCTGCCGGCGCTTTGGGTCAGGGCGCTGCAACCGCCAAAGCCGCAGGCGCGCCGGTTTCGTTTTCGTCCGCCGCCTTGGGTTTGGAGCCCAGCAGCCGCAGCACCAGCGACTTTGATGTAGACCGTGTCAATGCCATGCGCGCCGCCATTGCCAATGGCACTTTTCAGTTCAACGCCCAAGTGGTAGCCGACAGAATGCTCTCCAACGCCTACGAAGTGCTGTCACACGCCCGCGCTTGATTTCTCCCGCTTTCGCCCCGTTCACTAACTTACCTCTGACGCTGTCATGCCACTGGAACAAACCCTTGCTTTGGTCGAGCAGCAGCTCGCGCAGGTGTCTGAGAGTCTGCTGACCAATGACGCGCTGGCGCTGGAGCGCAGTAGCGCTGGCCTGCGCCAAGCCATCAGCCATTTCTCTGACGCCATGGTGATGGCGCGCCGCCAGAAGGTGCTGTCTCCCGCCGTAGTGCAGCGTATGCAAGACATCAACGCCCGTTTGGCGGCGCAACGCCAAGGTTTGGCCCGCATGGCCGCTGGCACCGAGCGTTTGGCGGCGGCGCTGCTGCCGGGTTCGACTGAATCGACCTATGGCCGCGCTGTCGGTGCGCGCGGTGTCTCGGCGCCCGGCGCACGCATTTACAGCTCGACTTACGCCCACTGATCGGCACGCCGCCGGCAGCCGAATTAAAAAAGCCGCCCTTGCAGTTGTGCAAGGGCGGCTTTTTCAATGGCTCTTTGGTGTTAGTGGCTGCGCATCTTGGCGCGCAAGCGGGCAATTGACTGGCTGTGCAGTTGGCAAATGCGCGATTCGGTTACGCCCAGCACGGCGGCAATTTCTTTCAAATTCATGTCGTGCTCGTAATACATGCCCATGATGTGTTGCTCGCGTTCTGGCAGGGACTCGATGGCCTTGACCAGTGCGCTGCGCAGGCGCTGATCGCGCAGCAACTCGACCGGATCTACGCCGTCGCTGTCGGCAACATCGTGGCGCTCCAGAAAGCTCTCTTCGCCGGTTTCGCCGTTGCGCGTCATGTCTTCTAGGTACACCAGCTGCGTGCCACGCACTTTGCCCAGCAGCGACTGGTAGTCCACCAGGGTCATGTCCATCTCGGCGGCAATTTCTGACTCCAGCGGGCTGCGTCCTAGCCTTTGCTCGACGCGCTGCACGGCTTTTTCGATGTCCTTTTGGCTTTTGCGCGAGCTGCGCGACATCCAGTCGCCCTCGCGCAACTCATCGAGCATGGCGCCGCGAATGCGCTGTGTGGCAAAGGTCTCGAATTGCACGCCTTGGGCGGCTTCGTAGCGCGACAGGGCTTCGGTCAGGCCGATCATGCCCACCTGTATCAGGTCATCGAGTTCGATGTTGGGGGGGAGTTTGGCAATCATATGGTGCGCCAATCGCCGCACCAGCGGCACATGCTGGCGAATTAACGCTTCACGGTCTAGCTGGCCTTTGGCGGTGTAGATCACGGCTCAGTGTCTCTGATGAAAGGGCGGATAGCTCTCAGTATGGGAGCGCGGGGTGGCTGGCGCAGCGTAAGCAGAGGAGCCGTACACCGGCGCGCCGATGGTGCCGGCGTTTTCCAGCAGGCGCAGCGCCAAGCGCTGCATATCTTGGGTATTGCCGGCGTAAATGCTGGTGGTGCCAATCTGTTGGCCCAAGTGGCGCTCGGCGCATTGGCGCAGCGTATGCAGTTCGTTATCGATTTCACGTCGCCGTGCGGGCGCGTCAGAGTCGGCAATGCACGCCACGGTGCCGGCCACACCGGTATGCAGGGCCAGTTGCTTGAGCTGCTTGTAGCTGCTGACCACGCCAGGTTTGCCCGGTTGCATCAACAGCAGCGGTGCGGTGGCCGTGCCTTTGAGCAGCGGCGTCGACAGCGTGGCGACCGAGGCGTAGACCACGATCAGCGCATATTGGCGAAACAGTGGCTGTAGCGCCTGTAAGGGCTGCGACACATGGGGCGAATTGAAGGCCAAGCTGTACAGACCTTGGAAAGCCGGCAATACCGCCAACGAGGCCGCGTGCGCGCCGTCCATGGCAAAGCTGCCGTCCCCGCGCGGGGCATCGACCAGCAGGTGTTGCAGGCCCGGCGCTTCGTGGCTCTCTTCGGCGGTGCCGTCGAGGACGATGACTGGGTAGCCCAAGCGCTGCAAGTGCGAGCACACCTGCCAAAGCGTTTCTAGGGCGCGGCCATCCGTGCCTTGGCTGACCACGGCGGTCAAGCGCAATTCGATCTCGGGCGTGTGGCAGTGCAGGCTGGTGCCTTGGTGCAAGCTGAGGTCAAGCATCGAGAAGCCCCCTTTCAAAAGAATGGTCTGGCGTGTGGGAGAAGAAGAAATTCAGATCGGTGGCCTTCGGGTCAAACGCCGAACGGGCCGATGCGCGCATCGAGGTGTTGATGAGCTTGTTGGCGTCAGCGCCCTCCCAGTCTTCGGGCACGCGCTGGCCATTGGTGACGCCGCGCAGCACCATTTGGTGGCGAATCAGGGCGTCGATAGACGGGCCCAGTTTGGCGGCTTCGTCAATTTTGGACAGGATGGCCTGCTGCGAGCCGTCGGTTTTGAACGCCGCCAGCGTGTCGTCCAGCGTATCGCCGTGGCAACCGGCACTTAGCACCAGCAGGCGCTTGACGTGTGGCAGGTTCAGTACATCCAACATATCGCGCTTGCGCGGGTCGCGTGGTGCCACACCCGTGGTGTCGATCAAGACCATTTTTTTGCCGCTCAACAGACTCAGCAGGTCTTGCAGCGCCGCTTGGTCGTGTGCCAAGTGGGCCACCACGCCCAGCATCCGACCATAGGCGCGCAGTTGCTCGTGGGCACCGATGCGGTAGGTGTCCAGCGTGATCAGGCCAACACTGCCGGGGCCATGCAAGCGTGCGCACATGGCGGCGAGCTTGGCAGTGGTTGTGGTTTTGCCCACGCCGGTAGAGCCGACCAAGGCGTAGATGCCGCCTTCTTCATAAAGTGGGCGGGCATTCGCATCGGTTTTTAGGTTGCGCTCCAACACTTCCATCAGCCAGCGCACGGCCTCGGCGGCGCCCAGGCTGGCGGGCAGACGCTCTAGCACTGCACGCGCCAACGATGGCGAGTAGCCAGCGCGGATCATTTTCAGCATCAAATTCGACTGGATCGGGTTTTGGCGTGCTTGGCCCAACCAAGACAGGGTGTTGAAGCGGTCTTCAATCAAGTCCTTCATCGATTGCAGCTCGGACATCAGGCCTTGTTGGCTCAGTGCCGCCGGTGCCGGTGCCGCTGGCGCTGCCATTTCGCGGTGGCTGCGCAGCGCTGGCTCGTGGGCCTTCTTTGGCGTCGGCGCGGCCATCGGTGCGGGGGGGCGCATCGGGTTGTGGCGCGCTACAGCGGGTGTGCTGGCCTGTGTGTACGCTGGGGCAGGGTTGTAGGCTGGCTCCTCAAAGTCAGCATCCATATCACCGCTGCCACCGCCGTGCAGGGCCTCATGGCGGCGGCGCAGCATACGTTCGCGCACATAGTCTTGGAACGACAGCGTGCTCATGGCCAATTGCTCGGTGTCTTCTTGCACGGGGTTGCGCTCGGCGCTCGGCTGCACGGCGCTGGCGCGCTGGGGCGCTGCTTGAGCAGTGTGCGCAGCAGAACTGGCGCTAGGCGAGTACTCGTCCAGTGCTTCAATCGAGTCTTCTGCCGTTGCCACCACTTCGACGCCAGTAGCGGTCGGGCGGTTGGACAAAATCAAAGTACCTTCACCGAAGGTCATGCGCGCTTTGGCCAGTGCCTCCCGTGAGGTGGCTGCGTGGAAACGTTGGATATTCATGCTGAGGCTCCTTGCAGGACCGGGCCAATGCGGATGGTGTGTGTTTCAGGAATTTCGCTGTGCCCCAGCACTTGCAGGCGTGGCGCTACGCGGCGCACCAGACGGGAGATGGCGCTGCGAATGGAGTCAGGGACCAGCAGGCAGGCAGGCAGACCGATTTCTTCTTGTTTGAGAGCGACTTCAGCCGCTTTTTGCGTCAGGATGTCGGCCACGCCCGGGTCGAGCGCCGGGCCAGCAGCGTTACCCAAGGCTTGCACCAGCAGGCGCTCCAGACCGGGTTCGATGGCGATCACGTTGAGTTCGCGTGTTGGGCCATAGATTTGCTGCACGATGGCTGGCGACAAGGCAATGCGCACGCGCTTGGCCAGTTCGACCGGGTCGCTGATGCTGACCGCGTGCTCGGCCAGCGTTTCGATGATGGTGCGGATGTCGCGGATGTGTACCGACTCCTCCAGCAGCAGCTGCAGCACCCGTTGAAACGTTGCAATCGAGACCATTTTGGGAACCACTTCTTCAATCAGTTTGGGGGCCAGTTTGGCCACGTGTTCCACCAATTGCTGGGTCTCAGTGCGACTGAGCAACTTGGCGGCTTGTACCTGCATCAAGTGTGACAAATGCGTCGCCATCACGGTTTCCGAATCAACCACGGTAAAGCCTGCCATTTGCGCCGCTTCCTTCTGTTGCTCGTCAATCCAGTGGGCCGGCAAACCAAAGGCGGGGTCGGTGGTGGGCGTGCCAATCAGCGGGGTGGAGATGCCGCCGGGGTTGATAGCCAGGTGCATACCGGGGAAGGCTTCGCCCTCGCCCACCATCACGCCGCGCAGGGTGATGCGGTAGCCACTGGGCTTGAGTTCGAGGTTGTCACGCACGTGCACGGGTGGTGGCAAGAAGCCCACTTCTTGGGCAAACTTGCGGCGCACGCCCTTGATGCGGG
>JAGNSH010000129.1 GCA_017988165.1 Giesbergeria sp.
GGAAGAAGTCGGCAAGCAATTTGACGTGACGCGCGAGCGCATTCGCCAAATTGAAGCCAAGGCGCTGCGCAAGTTGAAGCACCCCAGCCGCAGCGACAAATTGCGCAGCTTTATCGATTCGCTGTAAGTTGCGGTGCTACTGCTGCCCTTGCGCAGTGGTAGCACCACCACACTTTCGCAGACTTGAGGTGTTTTGCAGGTCTGGCGCATACCGGGTATGCGTTATGAGCTATTAAACTTGTAGCAAAATAGATTCAGCGCTATAGTCCGCAGCGCAACCCAGGGCGCTTGGCCACTGGTGCTGAAATACCTCTGATTCCCTACTGCGCAAGGAGAAGCCACATGAGCTCCAAAGAGAACACCGCTATCAACCAGTTGTTTGAACGGCTTGAACGCCGTTACGCATTGCGCGTCCTGTGGGCCCTGCGCGACGGCCACCCGCAAACCTTTCGCCTGCTGCAAGACAGCGTCGGCGGCATTACGCCCAACACGCTGAACACGCGCATCAAAGAGCTGCGCGAAGCCGGCTTGCTCGACCACGGCAGCGAGGGCTATGTCGTCACCGCCTCGGGCACCGACTTGCTCAAGCGCCTGAGCGATGTGCAAGCCTTTGCCACCCGCTGGGTGGCTGGCCGTGCTACGGCCAGCAGCAAAAAATAAGCGCCTAAAAGGCGCACAAAAATATATATAAAATTGGCCTCTAACGCCCTATCTACGGGCGCTAGTAGCTACTATTTTTATAGTAATTTCACCGTATACACACAATAAAAGGATTGTTTATGGCATTCACCACCACCGCCTCTGGCCTGCAATACGAAGACACCACTGTCGGCGAAGGCGCCGAAGCCGCCAAGGGCCAACAAGTCACGGTCCACTACACCGGCTGGCTCTACACCAATGGCGAGCAAGGCGCCAAGTTCGACTCCAGCCGCGACCGCAACGACCCGTTTGTGTTTGGTCTGGGCGCTGGCATGGTCATCAAGGGCTGGGACGAAGGCGTGCAGGGCATGAAAATTGGCGGTCAGCGCACGCTGATCATTCCGGCGCAATTGGGCTACGGCGCACGCGGCGCTGGCGGTGTGATTCCGCCCAACGCCACGCTGAAGTTTGATGTCGAGCTGCTCAAGACGGGCCGCTGATTACATCTCAAAGCGCACCAGCGGCTGCTCGGGCACAGGCCGAGTGATCCAGCTGACCAGCGCTGCCGCTGCCAGCCCGGCCGATACGCCAAACACCCCGGCAGACATCGGCTGGATGCCAAACCACAGGCCATCGGCCAGCAGCCAGCGCGGCAGCCAGTCTTGCACCAGCAACGAGTGCGAGACCATGTAATACACGGCGACCCCCAAGCCGCACAACATCCCCGCCACCGCCCCTTTGCGGGTGGTGCCGCGCCAGAAAATCCCCAGCACCATCACCGGCACAAAGGCCGACGCCGCCAGCGAGAACGAGGCCGATACCAGCGGCAAGATGTCCGACGGCTTGAGGGACGCCACAAAGGCCGCCGCCAGCGCCACTGCCAGCAGGGTAAATTTGGTCAAAATCACCCGCTGCTCAGGCGAGGCGCTGCGCGGGCGCGACTGAAAATACAAATCACGCACCAAGGCGTTGCTGATGGTCAGCAGCAGGCCGTCGGCGGTGGACAGCGCCGCCGCCAGCCCGCCAGCCGCCACCAAGCCCGAGACCACATACGGCATTCCGCCCAGCTCGGGCGTGGCCAGCATGATCAGGTCAGCGCCCAAGCGGATCTCGCCAAACTGCACGATGCCGTCACCGTTCATGTCTTCCACCGACAGCAGCGAGGCATCGACCCGCGCCCACTGCGCCATCCAGTTGGGCAGGGCGTCAAAGCTGCTGCCGACCAGGTTGTTCATGACTTCAAACTTCACCAGCACCGCCAGCGCCGGTGCGCTCATGTAAATCAAGGCGACAAAAAACAGCGTCCAGCCGACTGAGCGGCGCGCCCCGGCCACGGTGGGTACGGTGTAAAAGCGCGTCAGCAAATGTGGCAGGCCAGCGGTGCCGACCATCAGGCAAAACATCAGCGCCAAAAAATTGCGCCGCGTGTCTTGGTACTCGGCCTGCTCTTGCGGCGTACCGTTCGGGTCGCCGGCGTAGGGCTGGCTGTGCCGTGGCAGGCCACCCAGTGGGCGCGCGCGTTCGTAGTTTTCGCGCATTTTTAGCGTCCACAGCTCGCGCGCGCTGGCGGCGTCGCGCGGCAAGGCGGCCAGCTCGCGGCTGGCAGCAACGATGAGACCCACGTCGGCGTTTTGCGCGCGCAGCCGGTGGATGTTGGCTTGGCCAATTTCACGCTCGTGATCCAGTGCTGCGTCCACGTCTTGCAGGCGCGCCTCAAAATTTTGGGCGCGCTGCAAATAGGCGGTGATCACTTGGCGCTCGGCGGGCGAGTTCAGCAACTGGGTTTCGAGGTCGGCAATTTTGCCAATTTGCACGCCATAGACCAGCGGCGCCATCGGGTTGCCCAGCTGCTTGTAGGCCAACCAGGACACCGGAATCAAAAACGCCAGCAGCACCACCACGTATTGCGCTACCTGCGTCCAGGTGATGGCGCGCATCCCGCCCAAAAAAGAGCACAGCAACACGCCGCCCAAGCCCAGCATGATGCCAATTTCAAACTGCACTCCCGTCAGGCGCGAGGCGATCAGGCCGACACCATAAATTTGCGCCACGACGTAGGTGAACGAGCACACCACCACCGCCAGCGCAGCAATCACGCGCGGCCAGCGGCCACCAAAGCGCACATGAAAGAAGTCGGGCACGGTGTACAGCCCCATGGCGCGCAGGTGCGGTGCCATCAAAATCGCCACCAAACAAAAGCCACCCGTCCAGCCCAGCACATAGGCCAGTCCGCCAGCGTGCCCCGGCGTGCCGGCAAAGCCTTGCAGGTACAGCGCGCCCGACAAGCTAATAAACGAGGCCGCGCTCATCCAATCGGCGGCGGCGGCCATGCCGTTGTAGATCGGCGGAATGCGCCGACCAGCAACGTAATACTCCTGAGGATCGGAGGTGCGGCCATAGACGCCAATAGCGGCATAGACCATGACGGTCAGAAACAAAAAAATCGGCCCAATCCAGTGGCGCGACAGCCCGCGCTGCTCGGCCCAGGCCATCAGGGCCAAAAAGCCCAGCACGCCCAGCACGTACAGCGCCAAGATGCGGTGTACTTGGCGGGCGTAGCTGGCGTCGGCGGCGGCAGATTTAGGCATGGTCAGAGCGCTGCGCCGCTGCCTTGGCATCGCGCTGCTCAAAGCAGCTCATCGCCCGTGCGTAAACCAGCACGATGGCAATAAAAACCACCACCGCACCTTGCGAGGCAATCCAGTAACCCAGCTGCCAGCCGTTGAACACCATGCTCAGGTCGCGGGCAAAAAAGCAGGCGCCAAACGACACCAGCGCCCACACCACCAGCAACCCCGCTTTGAGCCGCAGGTGGCGCACATCGTGCAAATCGGGTGGAAACGGCCGCGCTTCCTGTTCGTCATCGTCGGCATCAGGCAGGGCGGCGTGCATGGCAGGGCAGCAGCTCGGGCGGCTTTAGCCGGCCAGCAACTGCCAAGTGGCAATCACGCTGTCGGGGTTGAGCGAGATCGACGAGATGCCCTCGGCGGCCAGCCACTGGGCAAAGTCGGGGTGGTCGGACGGGCCTTGGCCGCAGATGCCGATGTATTTGCCCTGCGCCCGGCAGGCTTGGATGGCTTGGTGGATCAGCGCTTGCACGGCAGGGTCGCGCTCGTCAAAGTCAGCCGCCAGCAGCTCTAGGCCCGAGTCGCGATCCAGGCCCAGCGTCAGCTGCGTCAGGTCGTTGGAGCCAATGGAGAAGCCGTCGAAGAATTGCAGAAACTGCTCGGCCAAGATGGCGTTGCTCGGAATCTCGCACATCATGATGTGCTTCAGGCCGTTGTCACCGCGCGGCAGCCCTTGCTGGGCCAGCAATTGCGTCACGCGCTCGGCTTGGCCCAGCGTGCGCACAAATGGCACCATGATTTGCACGTTGGTCAGGCCCATGTCGTTGCGCACGCGCTTTAAGGCTTCGCACTCCATGGCAAACGCTTCGCCAAACTCTTGGCTGACGTAGCGCGCTGCACCGCGAAAGCCCAGCATCGGGTTTTCTTCTTCCGGCTCGTAGCGGCTGCCGCCAATCAGCTTGCGGTACTCGTTGCTCTTGAAATCCGACAAACGCACGATGACCGGCTTGGGCCAAAACGCCGCCGCAATCGTCGCCACGCCTTCAGCCACTTTGTCAACATAAAACGCCCGGGGGCTGGCATGGCCGCGCGCCACCGACTCGACCGCTTTTTTCAGGTCGTTGTCGATGTTCGGGTAGTCCAAGATGGCCTTGGGGTGTACGCCAATGTTGTTGTTGATGATGAATTCAAGCCGCGCCAAGCCCACGCCTTCGTTGGGCAACTGGCAGAAGTCAAACGCCAATTGCGGATTGCCGACGTTCATCATGATTTTGACCGGCGAGACGGGCATTTCGCCGCGCTGCACTTCGGTCACTTCGGTCTCTAGCAGGCCGTCGTAAATGCGGCCGGTGTCGCCCTCGGCGCAGCTCACCGTCACCAGCGTGCCGTCTTTCAGCAGATCGGTGGCGTTGCCGCAGCCGACCACCGCCGGAATGCCCAATTCGCGCGCAATGATGGCGGCGTGGCAGGTGCGCCCGCCCCGGTTGGTGACGATGGCGCTGGCGCGCTTCATCACCGGCTCCCAGTTCGGGTCGGTCATGTCGGTCACCAACACGTCGCCGGGCTGGACTTTGTCCATCTCGCTGATGTTGTAGACCAAGCGCACCGGGCCGGTGCCAATTTTTTGACCAATCGCGCGGCCTTCGGCCAGCACCGGGCCGGTGCCCTTGAGTTTGTAGCGCAGCTCGGCTTGGCCTTTGGACTGACTTTTGACGGTCTCGGGGCGCGCTTGCAGGATGTAGAGCAAGCCGTCTTGGCCGTCCTTGCCCCACTCGATGTCCATCGCGCGGCCATAGTGCTGCTCAATCACCAGCGCGTAATGCGCCAGTTGCTGCACGTCGGCGTCGCTCAGCGAGTAGCGGTTGCGCTGCTCGGCGGGCACGTCGATGGTTTTGATCAGCTTGCCTTCAGCGGCTTTTTCTTGCGGGCTGGCAAACACCATTTGAATCAGCTTGGAGCCCAAATTGCGGCGAATTACCGCCTGGTTGCCGGCCTTGAGCATCGGCTTGTGGACATAAAACTCGTCCGGATTCACAGCGCCCTGCACCACCGTCTCGCCCAAGCCGTAGCTGCTGGTGATGAAAACCACGTCTTCAAAGCCCGATTCGGTATCGATGGTGAACATGACGCCGGCAGCGCCCAAGTCCGAGCGCACCATGCGCTGCACGCCGGCCGACAAGGCCACCACGTCGTGGGCAAAGCCTTTGTGGACGCGGTAGCTGATAGCGCGGTCGTTGTAGAGGCTGGCAAACACCTCTTTCATCTTGTGCAGCACGTCTTCAATGCCGACGACGTTCAAGAAGGTTTCTTGTTGACCGGCAAACGACGCATCGGGCAAATCTTCGGCAGTCGCCGACGAGCGCACGGCAAAACTGGCCTCGGGGTTGCCCGCCGACAGCGTGGCAAAGGCGCTGCCAATGGCTTGTTGCAAATCGGCGGGAAAGGGCTGGGTCTCGACCATGGCGCGAATTTCAGCGCCGACCACAGCCAGCGCACGCACGTCTTCGGTATCGAGCGCTGCCAGCTTGGCGCTGATTTTGTCGGCCAGACCTTCGTAGGCCAAAAACTGGCGGAAAGCGTGGGCGGTGGTGGCAAAGCCGGTGGGCACGCGCACGCCCTCGGGCAGTTGCGAAATCATCTCGCCGAGCGAGGCGTTTTTACCGCCGACCGACTCGACGTCGGTCATTCTCAGGTTTTCAAACGGGACAACCAAATCGGTTGGGCTGAAAAGTG
>JAGNSH010000130.1 GCA_017988165.1 Giesbergeria sp.
AGCACTTGGCCGGCATGAAGGACAGCAAAGTCATCGTGGCGATCAACAAAGACCCGGAAGCGCCGATTTTCTCGGTGGCCGATTACGGCTTAGAGGCCGACTTGTTTGTCGCCGTGCCTGAGCTGGTGAACGCGCTGTAAGCAGCTTTCTTGCCCCCAACAAAAAGAGCGCCGTGATAACACGGCGCTCTTTTTTTATAGCTGCTAGCGCAGGTATTTAAAGGCTTTCAGCTGATTTTCTATCTGAAAGCCAATGAATACGTGCGCTAGCAGCTATCAATTTAAATGATTAAAAGTTCGGTGCTTCGACACCGCCGTCCACGCCCAGCACTTTGCCAGTGATCCAGCTGGCCGCTGGCGAGGCCAAAAACAGCACCGCGTTGGCGATGTCGTCGGGCTGGCCCAAGCGGCCCAGTGGTGTGCTTTGGTTCATGCGCTCGGTGCGCTCGGGTGTCAAAAACGGCGCCAGTGCGTCGGTCAGGATGGTGCCCGGCTCGACGGCGTTGATGCGCACGGCGGGGCCAAAGTCTTGCGCCAAGTTGCGCGTCATTTGGTTCAGCGCGGCCTTGGCGGCGCTGTAGGCGCTGAAGTTCTTTTGCGCGTAGCGGGCTGCCACCGACGAGATGTTCACCACCGCGCCACCGCCAGCATCCTTCATCGCCTGAGCGGTTTTCTGGATCATCAAATACGCCGGCGTGACGTTCCACGCCAGCACCGCGCTGAACTCGGCGCCGGTCATTTTCATTGGGTTGTTGGGGCCAGAGCCGCCGGCGTTGTTCACCAAGATGGTGACTTTGCCCAGCTCGGCCACGGTGCGCGCCACCAGCGTGTCCATGCTGGCTTCGTCGCTGATGTCGCCGGCGACGGCGATGGCTTTGCGCCCCAGTGCGCGCACTTCAGCGGCGACGGCGTCCAAGTCAGCTTGGGTGCGCGCTGCCAGCGCCACGTCGGCACCGGCGCGTGCCAGTGCCAGCGCGCAGGCGCGGCCAATGCCTTTGCCCGCGCCAGTGACGATGGCGACTTGGCCGGTTAAAGAAAACTGCGAGGTGCCAGAGGTGTTGGAAGTCATATCGGTCATAAAGCGGTTCAAAAAATCGGAAGGTTGAGGGCAGGTTTACGGTGTGACGGCGGCGCGAACCATTTGCTCAAACGTCTCGGTGTAGGGCGGCAACATGCCCCACTCGCGGCGCGGGTCGTGGCTGCCGGCGCTGTAGACGCTGCGCGCGTGGCTGAACTCCAAAAAGCCTTCGCGGCCGTGGTAGTGCCCCATGCCCGAGGCGCCGACGCCGCCAAACGGCGCGTCGTGCAGCGCCGGGTGCATGGTCACGTCGTTGATGGAAACACCGCCCGAGAGCGTGTGATCGAGCACCCATTGCTGCTCGGCGGCGTCGCTGCCAAAGTAGTACAGCGCCAGCGGACGCTCGCCGGCGTTGATCTCGGCCACCGCATCGGCCATCGCGCTGTAGCTGCGCAGCACCAGTGCCGGGCCAAAAATTTCGTGCTGGGCAATCACGCTGTCGGCTGCCGGGTTGACGACGATGCGCAGCGGCATACGGCGCGACTCGGCTGTGTTGGCGCTGGAGCTGTCACCGGCGATGACAACGCGCGCGCCGCGCTCGCCGGCATCGGCAATGTAGGACTCAACGCGCACCAAGTGGCGCTGGTTCACCACCGGCGTGACGTCGCAGTTGTCGGCAATCGTTGGGTACAGGCCGGCGTAAAAACTTTGCAGCGCGGCGATGAAGGCTTCGGTCTGCGACGCGTGTACCCACACCGTATCGGGCGAGACGCACAGCTGGCCGGAGTTGGCGCTTTTGCCGACGGCAATGCGCTCGGCGGCGTTGGCGATGTCGGCGCTTTGGCCCACCAGCACCGGCGATTTGCCACCCAGCTCCAGCGTCACCGGCACCAAGTTTTCTGCTGCGCCGGCCATCACCAGTTTGCCCACGGCGGTCGAGCCGGTAAACACCAAGTGGTTGAACGGTTGGCGCGAGAACTCGGACGCCACCTCCGGCCCGCCGGTGATGACGGTGAGCACGGTCGGGTCAAAGAATTCGGCCACGGCTTGTGCCATGACTTTGGCGGTGCGCGGGGCAATTTCCGAGGGCTTCAAGATGGCGCTGTTGCCGGCGGCAAAGGCGCAGGCCAGCGGCGAGAGCAGGGTAAAAATTGGCGCATTCCAAGTGCCAATGATGCCGACCACGCCCTTGGGCTGAAAGCGCACCCACGCGGTGGCGCCAAAGTTGTCAAACGGCGCGACGCTGGGGCGCGGCTGGTCGGGCATCCACGCCTCAAAGTGGTCGCGCGCGTGCTTGAGCGAGCCGAGCGAGCCGACGATGTCGTTCATCATCGAAAACACTACTGGCCGACCGCCAAAGTCTTCGCCCATAGCGGCGCACAGCGCATCGCTGTACTTCACTAGCATGTCGATGGCGCGCTGCAGGCGCTGTTGGCGCGTGTCAGCGCTGACCGGGCCAGCGGCGCGAAACGCGCTTTGCTGGGCTTGCAGCAAAGCCGCCATTGAGGCGGCAGAGCCAGTAGTTGGGGTATTGATGGCAGTCATCAGGTCTCCGAAAGAATATTTTTTCGTATCAATGGCGAATGAAGATGCATCCTAGCGGCGCCAGTTTTGTCTGGCTTAGTCTGAAAAGACGATGGCGCGCACCCCACTGCCCGGCGAATATCAGGCCATGAACCTGCAAGCCCCACCCAGCGTCACTTGGCGCACCCACCTGAGCCTGGCGCTATTGGCGCTGGTTTACATCTTCTCTTACATCGACCGCCAGGTCATTGCCATCTTGATTGAGCCGATCAAGAGCGAGTTTGGCGCCAGCGACTCGCAAATGGGGTTATTGACCGGCTTGGCGTTTGGTTTGCTGTACGCCGCGTTGGGCGTGCCGGTGGGCAAACTGGCCGACCGCTATAACCGCCGTGGCATTGTCGCCATCGCCTGTGCGCTGTGGAGCTTGGCGACCATGGCCTGCGGCTTTGCCGGGCAGTTTTGGCAGTTGCTGCTGGCGCGCATGTCGGTGGCAATTGGCGAGGCCGGCGGCATGGCGCCGTCGGTATCGCTGGTGTCGGACTTGTACCCGCCCAAGCAGCGCTCGTTCATGATCAGCCTGTTCATGATGGGGCCGCATTTGGGGGTGATTGTCGGGTTAGCCTTTGGCGGCTGGATTGCGCAGCACTACGGCTGGCGCGCGACGTTTATTTGGTTTGGCGTGCCGGGCTTGCTGCTAGCGCTGCTGGTCTATTTGTTTGTGCGCGAGCCAAAGCGTGGTGGCTTTGAAACGGCTGCGGCGATGGAAAAAATCCAGCAACTGCCCAGCGAGTCGCTGTGGACGCAGGTGCGCCGTTTACTGGCGATCAAAGCCTTTCGCCGCCTGTCGTTGGCGTGTGGTTTGGCCGGTGTGGCTGGCTACGGTTATGGCGTCTGGACGCCGAGCTTTTTGGTGCGCACCCACGAGGTGAGTATTGCCCACGCTGGTTTGCTGTTTGGCGTGGCCAGCGGTGTCGGTGCGGTGGCGGGGGCATTGTTCAGCGGCTGGTTGTGCGATCGCTTAGTGTCGCGCGATGTGCGCTGGCAGATTGGCCTGCCGATGCTGGGCGTGGTGGCCTCGATTCCCTGCGCCTTGGCCTTCTTCATGTGGCCAACCGAGGGCAGCTGGATGTGGGGCACGCTGCGCATTCCGCACGCACTGGCGTTTGCACTGGCGTTTGGCTTTTTTGCCAGCTGGTGGCCGTCGCTGTCGTACAGCGCCATCAGCCACATGGTCAGCTCCAACGAGCGCAGCGTAGCGGCTGCGCTGCTGGGCTTTTTTATCACGTTGTTTGGCGTAGGTGGCGGCCCGCTGGTGACCGGCATGGTCAGCGATTTGCTGACGCCGATGTTTGGTGTCCAAGGCCTGCGCTGGTCGCTGATGGTGGTGATGCTGTTGATGATTCCCACCGCCATTTTGATGGGCATGGCGATGAACGCCTACCGTGAGCGCATTGCTTACATGTCGCAACTCAACACGAAGAACGTTTAAATGCAGCCCGTTGTTTTTATTACCGGCGCCAGCCGGGGCATTGGTGCCGCCACTGCCGAGGCTTTTGCCAAGGCGGGCTGGCGCGTGGCGATTGCCGCGCGCTCGTATGACAGCAGCCAGCAGTTAGCGCACCAATTGCGCCGTCCCGACGGCCAGTTGCTGGCCGGCACGCTGGCCACCACGGCGGCAGCGGTGCAAGCCTGCGGTGCCGAGGTGTTTGCCCACGCGATGGATTTGATGGACAGCGCTTCGATGGATGTGGCGCTGGACGCGGTGCTAGCGCACTTTGGCCGCATCGACCTGTTGATCAACAACGCTGTTTACCAAGACCGTGAAATCAACGCCATGTTGCTGGACTTGGACGATGCCGCGCTGGAGCGCACGCTGCGGGGCAACGTGGTCGCGCCGTTTCACTTGGCGCGCCGCCTGCTGCCGACGCTGTTGGCGCAGGGCAGCGGCCAAATCATCAACATCTGCTCGGGCGCGGGACAAAACGATCCGCCGGTGGCAGCCAATGCCGGCGGCTGGGGCTTTGCCTATGGTGCCTCGAAAGCTGGCTTGGCGCGACTGGCCGGTTGCATCAATCGCGAGCACGGTAGCCAAGGCGTGCGCGCCTACAGCGTCAATCCCGGCTTGGTCAGTACCGAGGCCGTTACTGCCACGCTGGGCGAGGACGGCGCGCTGGCACAGCGCTATGGCGCAATGTCGCCAGCAGCGATTGCTGCCAGCTTGCTGTGGTTGGCCACCGACTCGGCTGCGCCGGCGCTGGCACGCAAGCCAACGCTGATCCAGCTGCAAGACTTGGTGCGCGAGCACCAATTGGCTTGATCGCCATTTTTGTCACGCCAGCGGCGCATCGTCCGAACGCACTAGCTAACCGGGCAATTTGAGCTGCATCAGCTGGTGCGCGCTTATCGTCCAAATAGGGTATGTCAGCCACGGGCAGCAAAACCATCATTGATAGCCGACATCCCCACAACCCACTACTACATTGTCTGGAGACACTTATATGGCCACGACCAAGGAATACCGACTGGGCGAATTTACCTTCCCGCGCGGTTGGTTCATGATTGCCGACGCAGAAGAGCTCAACACGCACAAGCCGCTGGCAGTGCGCTTTTTTGGCCAAGACTTTGCGCTGTACCGGGGTCGCGCGACTGGCAAAGTTATCTTGCTAGATGCCTACTGCCCGCACATGAAAACCCACTTGGCAGCGCCCAACACCACCTCGTATGTGGTGCTCGACGGCGGCGGCAGCAACGTTGAAGGCGACAGCATCCGTTGCCCCTACCACGCATGGCGCTTTGGCCCCGATGGCAAGTGCGACGACATCCCGTACCACGACGGCGCGATTCCGGCCGCCGCCAGCGTCAAGAGCTGGACGGTGGTCGAGAGCTTGGGGGCCATTTGGGTCTGGCATGACCCCGAAAACGGCGCGCCTGAGTGGGAGCACCCCAGCCTGCCGCAGTGGGACGACACCTCGTGGGTGCGCGGCCACTGGGACCATCTGGGCATCCTGAAGCAGCACCCGCAAGAAGTGATCGACAACATCACCGACTACGGCCACTTGAGCCCCATCCACGGCTCGACCGTCGAGCGCTACGAAAACGAATTCAAGGGTCACCACGCCATTCAGCGCCAATGCGGCGGCCACCGCACCTTGGTCGGCACCGACGCTGAGAACAGCACCCTGTACACCGACACCGTCTATCACGGCCCTGGTGTATTGATTTCGATGTTGACCGGCATGTTCGAGACTGTGCTGCTGATCATGCACACCCCGGTAGATGACGGCACTATCAAGGTGTGGCACTCGCTGATTGTCAAGTCGCCCGGTGGCAATGCGCAGGTCAACACGGCAGATTTGGTGGCAGCACGCCAGTTCCAAGAGTCAAGCCGCTTGGC
>JAGNSH010000131.1 GCA_017988165.1 Giesbergeria sp.
ACCTGCGCGCTCCCACGCCGACCGCCGCCGCCGAGCTGGTAGCGCCGCCGCGCGAGGTTTGGGCCGGCGCGCTGAGTGCGCTGGCCGATCGGCTGCGCAGCGGCGTGCAGCGCCAGCTGGATCGGCGTCAGCAGCGTCTGGATCAACTGGCCACGCGCTTGGGCCGGCCCTCGGGCTTGCTGGCGCGCCAGCAGCAGCATTTGGCCCAGCAAGCGCAGCGGATGCGCCACGCTGTGCTATTGAGATTGCAGCACCTAGCGCATACCCAGCAAGCCTTAGCGGTCGATTTCTCCCAAATAGTGCAGCGCCATCTGGCCCAGCGCCGCCAGCGCCTTGATCTCGCTGGCCTGCGCTTGCAACTGCTCAATCCGCATTTGCTGTTGCAGCGTGGCTATGCCCTGCTGACCGATGCCAAGGGTGCCGCCATCACCAGCGTGCAGCAAGCGCCCGTGGGGGGCGTGCTGCGCGTAGCGCTGGCCGATGGCGAGTTGGACGCGACTGTGTTGGCCCGGCGCGGTACACACCCGCTTTGCAGGGAGTAGCAGACGGCCTACAGCTAAGTTTTGCTTTCATTCCTACAATCGCAGCGCACGCTTGGATAGTTTTTACAACTCAAACCACAAAGGAAATCACGATGGAACACACCCTTCCCGCCCTGCCTTACGCCATTGACGCCCTGGCCCCCGCTTACAGCCAAGAGACGCTGGAGTTTCACCACGGCAAGCACCACAATGCCTACGTCGTCAACTTGAACAATCTGCAAAAAGGCACTGAGTTCGAGGCAATGACGCTGGAAGAAATCGTCAAAAAAGCCAGCGGCGGCATCTACAACAATGCAGCGCAAATTTGGAACCACACCTTCTTCTGGAGCTGCATGGCCCCCGAGGGCGGCGGCGAGCCGTCCGGCGCGCTGGCTGCGGCCATCAACGCCAAGTTTGGCTCTTATGCCGCGTTCAAAGAAGCATTCGTTAAGTCGGCGGTGGGCAACTTTGGCTCGGGCTGGACGTGGCTGGTGAAAAAGGCCGACGGCAGCGTCGACATCGTCAACATGGGCGCCGCAGGCACACCGCTGACCACCGGCGACACCGCGCTGCTGACGGTGGACGTCTGGGAACACGCCTACTACATCGACTACCGCAATGCGCGTCCCAAGTTTGTCGAGACCTTCTTGGACAAGCTGGTGAACTGGAAGTTTGCTGAGGCCAACTTCGCCTAAAGCGCGCCTTTGCGGACATAAAAAAACGGCCTGCGGGCCGTTTTTTTATGGGGTCGGCGCTGCTTTAACGCCGCGTAAACGGCGCGCCGCTGAGTTTGAAGCCCTCTTTAATGCCCTTTTTGGCAAACCAGCCTTGGTTCATTTCCAGCACATAGCGCACCCGCTGGCTGCTGCAATGCGAATCGGTGCTTTGTGCCTGCATATCGATCAAATCGATGATGCGGCCATCGTCGGCCACAAAAGCGGCGCTCAGCGGCAGGGGCGTGTTTTTCATCCAAAAGCATTGGATGGCGGGCTCTTCAAACACAAACAGCATCCCCTCGTGCGCCGGCATTTCTTGGCGATACATCAATCCAGCTTGGCGTTCTTGCGGCGAGCGTGCCACTTGGGCGTCGATGCGGTGCATTCCGGCGCTCAAATCGAGCCGTGGCAGGCCCCATTGCGGCTGCTCTTGCGCCAGGCCCAGCGTACTCAGGCACAACAGCAGCAGCACCGCAGCAACAGCGCTCACAACGCCGCGTGTGCCCGTGTACTGGCGTGCATGGGAGTGGCTGAAAAGGAAGTGGTTGGCGAGCATGGGGAGGCTTTCAAAGAAGAAGAGGAGGCCAGAGGTCTAGCGCCAGGCAAGCAGCACAGACCACAACAACAAGTGGGCAAAAAAATGCGGCCAGAAGAACGAAATGGATAAAAAACGCAATAGATGGATTGTAATTTTGTATGATGACATTCCGTTGTAAAACGGCGTGTTGAGCACCACCACCTGCTGATGGCCCAGCCGGTGGTTTCCATAGCCAATTATTTGAGGCAAACGATGAGCACCCAGCAACCCACCATCATCTACACCCTGACCGACGAGGCTCCTCGCTTGGCCACGGCTTCTTTTTTGCCGATTGTTCGCGCTTTTGCCGCGCCCGCTGGCATTGAGGTGACTGAGACCGATATTTCTGTGGCGGCCCGCGTGCTGGGCGAGTTCCCCGAGTATTTACGCGACGACCAAAAGGTGCCGCACACCTTGTCGGAACTGGGCAAAAAAACCTTAGATCCAGACGTCAACATCATCAAGCTGCCCAACATCAGCGCCTCGGTGGGCCAGTTGGCCACTTGCATCAAAGAGCTGCAGTCCAAGGGCTACGCCATTCCCGACTACCCGGAAGACCCCAAGACCGATGAAGACAAATCCGTGCGTGCGCGCTACGCCAAGTGCATTGGCAGCTCGGTCAACCCGGTGCTGCGCGAAGGCAACTCGGATCGCCGTGCGCCCAAAGCCGTTAAAGAATATGCGCGCAAGAACCCGCACAGCATGGCCGAGTGGAGCCAAGCCTCGCGCTCGCACGTCTCGCATATGCACCACGGCGACTTCTACCACGGCGAAAAATCGCTGACGCTGGACAAGGCCCGTGACGTGCGCATGGAGCTGATCACCCAAAGCGGCCAAACCGTGGTGCTCAAACCCAAGCTGTCGCTGCTGGCCGGCGAGATCATCGACTCGATGTTCATGAGCAAAAAAGCGCTGGTCGAGTTCTATTCCAAAGAAATTGACGACGCTTACAAAACTGGCGTGATGTTCTCGTTGCACGTCAAAGCCACCATGATGAAGGTCTCGCACCCCATCGTCTTTGGCCACTGCGTCAAAATTTTCTACAAAGACGCGTTTGCCAAGCACGGCGCGCTGTTTGACGAGCTGGGGGTCAACGTCAACAACGGCATGGCCAATCTGTACGAAAAAATCGCCACGCTGCCCCAGTCGCAGCGCGACGAAATTCGCAGCGACCTGCACGCCTGCCACGAGCACCGCCCTGAGCTGGCGATGGTCGATTCGGCCAAGGGCATTACTAACTTCCATTCGCCCAACGACATCATTGTGGACGCTTCGATGCCCGCAATGATCCGCAACGGCGGCAAGATGTGGGGCGCTGATGGCCGTCTGAAAGACGTCAAGGCGGTGATGCCCGAGTCGACTTTTGCCCGCATCTACCAAGAAATGATCAATTTCTGCAAATGGAACGGCAACTTTGACCCCAAGACCATGGGCACCGTGCCCAACGTCGGCCTGATGGCGCAGCAAGCCGAAGAGTACGGCTCGCACGACAAGACGTTTGAAGTGGCCGAGGGCGGCGTCGCCAATATCGTTGACATCGCCACTGGCGAAGTGCTGCTGTCGCAAAACGTCGAAGCCGGCGACATCTGGCGCATGTGCCAAGTCAAAGACGCGCCGATCCGCGACTGGGTGAAACTGGCCGTGACGCGCGCGCGCAACTCGGGAATGCCGGCGGTGTTCTGGCTCGATCCGTACCGCCCGCACGAGAACGAGCTGATCAAGAAGGTGCAAACCTATCTGAAAGATCACGACACCACCGGTTTGGACATCCAAATCATGAGCCAAGTGCGTGCCATGCGTTACACGCTGGAGCGCGTCATTCGCGGTCTGGACACCATCTCGGTGACCGGCAACATCTTGCGCGACTACCTGACCGACCTGTTCCCGATCATGGAGTTGGGCACCAGCGCCAAAATGCTGTCCATCGTGCCGTTGATGGCTGGTGGCGGAATGTACGAAACCGGCGCTGGCGGCTCGGCGCCCAAGCACGTGCAGCAGTTGGTCGAAGAAAACCACCTGCGCTGGGATTCGCTGGGCGAATTCTTGGCGCTGGCGGTGTCGCTGGAAGACTTGGGCCTAAAGACTGGCAACGCCAAAGCCACGGTGCTGTCCAAAACGCTGGACGCCGCCACCGGCAAGCTGCTGGACAACAACAAAAACCCCTCGCCCAAAACCGGCCAGCTCGACAACCGTGGCAGCCAGTTCTATCTGGCCATGTATTGGGCGCAAGAGCTGGCAGCGCAAACCGACGACGCCGTACTGGCCAAGCAGTTTGCCCCGCTGGCCCAGCAGTTGAGCGACAACGAGAAAACCATCGTTGCCGAACTGGAGGCGGTGCAAGGCGATCCGGTCGATATCGGCGGCTACTACCTGCCTGACCCGGCCAAGCTCAACGCAGTGATGCGCCCCAGCGCTACCTTGAACGCCGCTATCGCTACTGTGTTGGCATAAATGCGGTAAGCGCTTAAATCCCTCCCGCACAACGGACTACTGGCCACGGCCTGTAGTCCGTTTTTTTGTGGGGTGTGGCGCCAAGAGCATCCGTTAAGATTCTTGGCTTGTGCGGATGGGTTCCCCACCCACTCCCCACCCGCTACCAGACCTGTTTAGCTTGCTTTGACTTCACCCCGGAGACTCTCGTCCATGACCCAGCACCCGCCCTACCAGCACATCCAGGTACCTGCCGAAGGCCAAAAAATCACCGTCAACGCCGATATGTCGCTCAACGTGCCTGACGCGCCGATCATTCCTTTTATTGAAGGCGACGGCACTGGCGCTGACATCACGCCGGTGATGATCAAAGTGGTTGATGCTGCGGTGGCCAAAGCCTATGGCGGGCAGAAAAAAATCCACTGGATGGAGGTGTTTGCTGGCGAGAAGGCCACCCGCGTCTATGGCCCCGATGTCTGGTTGCCCGATGAGACGGTACACGCCATCCAAGACTGCGTCGTCTCCATCAAAGGCCCGCTGACCACGCCGGTCGGCGGCGGTATCCGCTCGCTCAACGTGACGCTGCGCCAAGAGCTGGACTTGTACGTCTGCCTGCGGCCCATCCAATACTTTGACGGTGTGCCCTCGCCGTTGAAAGAGCCGCACAAAACCAATATGGCCATCTTTCGCGAGAACTCGGAAGACATCTACGCTGGCATCGAGTTTGAAGCCGGCAGCGACAAGGCCAAAAAGCTCATCCAATTCTTGCAAGACGAGTTGGGCACCCACAAAATTCGCTTTCCCCTCACGTCCGGCATTGGCGTCAAGCCCATCTCGCGCGAAGGCACCGAGCGCTTGGTGCGCAAAGCCATCCAATACGCCATCGACCACGACAAGCCCAGCGTCACCATCGTCCACAAGGGCAACATCATGAAGTTCACCGAAGGGGCGTTTCGGGACTGGGCCTACAGCTTGGCCGCCAAAGAGTTTGGCGCCGCCCCGATCGATGAAGGCCCGTGGATGAGCTTCAAAAACCCCAAAACGGGCAAAGAAATCACCATCAAAGACAGCATTACCGACGCCTTCTTGCAGCAAGTGCTGCTGCGCCCGGCCGAGTATTCGGTGATTGCCACCATGAACCTGACCGGCGACTACATCTCTGACGCGCTGGCCGCGCAGGTCGGCGGCATCGGCATCGCGCCCGGCGCCAACATGAGCGACACCATCGCCATGTTTGAAGCCACCCACGGCACAGCGCCCAAATACGCCGGCAAAGACTACGTCAACCCCGGCTCAGAAATTTTGTCAGCCGAAATGATGCTGCGCCACATCGGCTGGACTGCCGCCGCCGACCTGATCATCAGCGCCATGAAAAAAGCCATCGCCAGCAAGCAAGTCACCTACGACTTTGCCCGCCTGATGGACGGCGCGCGGCAAGTGAGCTGCTCAGGCTTTGGGCAGGTGATGATCGAGCAGATGGCGACGTAAAAGCCTAAAAGCCTAAAAACGTAAAAATTCAAAAGCCAATAAAAAACCCCGTGCCCTTGCTGGCCGGGGTTTTTTTGTTACAGCTACGCTGAATTTTCCAGCAGCTTTATCAGCCCTTTTGCACCATCTTGATGATGCTGGAGAAGTCCAGCGCGCCGT
>JAGNSH010000132.1 GCA_017988165.1 Giesbergeria sp.
GATTAAATCTTGGTGCGGCGAGAAGCTGTCGTAGGGCAGGGTTTCCCAGTCGGGAAACAGGGCGCAGCGCAGTTGCGGCGCAAAAAATGCCAGCTCGTCCAGCAGGCGGCGCGCGTCGGCGGCATCGGCAGTGACGATGGCGGTGGTGCGCCGGGCGGCGCGCTCGCGTTCGCCCAAGTGCGCCAGCAGCAGGGCGTCGGCGCTGCCCACAGGGCGGGGCAGGGTGAAGCGTTTACCGGGGGGGAGTTTGGGGAGATCCATGCGCTACTTAACCAACCTGTAGAACTGCCGCAGCGCAACCCCGGTGGCGCAAAACGCGCTCGGACGGTGCGCGGCGGGAAGCGGCGATTTTAGAATGCCCGCATGACCGATATCGCCGCCCCTTTTTTGCCCCTTCCAACCGATCTTGCCGCTGCGCCGCGCTTTTGGGCGCTGATTCCTTGCGCCGGCATTGGTACACGCGCTGTGTCGGCGCAGGCAGTGCTGCTGCCCAAGCAGTACCAGCCCGTCGCCGGTAAGCCGCTGGTGCTGCACACGCTGGCGGCGTTTGCGGCGGTGCAGCGCCTGCAAGGCACGCTGGTGGCGGTGGCACCGGGCGATGATTTTTTGAATGCTTATACGCAGCAGCTGTCGTTCATGGTGGCTGGCTGCGGCGGCGCAACGCGGGCGGCCACGGTGCTGGGAGGCTTGCGCGAACTGCGCCAGCGCGGTGCCAGTGAACAAGATTGGGTGCTGGTACACGACGCCGCGCGCTGCCTGATCACGCCCGAGCAGATCGATGCGCTGATTGACGCCTGCGCCGTCGATGCCGTTGGCGGTCTGCTGGCGCACAAGCTGGCCGATACGCTGAAAACCGCGCTGACCGGCACCAGCGGCACCCGCGTTTTGTCCACCGTAGAGCGCAGCGACAAATGGCTGGCGCAAACGCCGCAGATGTTCCGTTTGGGTGCGTTGCAGGCGGCGATTGAAAAAATCGGCGCGGCCGCCACCGACGAGGCCAGCGCGATGGAGGCGATGGGCCTGCACCCGCTGCTCGTGCCCGCCAGCGCGCTGAACTTCAAAGTGACCTATCCGCAAGACTTTGTGCTGGCGCAGGCGGTGCTGGCGCAGCGCGCGCACGGCGGCACGCTGGACCGCTTTGGCGGCGAGCGCGGCTTGGTCAGCGACGTGCCCGCCAAAACTATTTTTTAAAAATGATAGCTGCTAGCGCACGTATTTAAAGGGCTAGAGCCAATTTTCATTGATAAATTAATGCATTTACCAAGGATTTGAGATGGGTTTCAAAGGTTTTAGGGTTGGCGAAGGCTGGGACATCCATGCGCTGGTGCCGGGGCGCGCGCTGGTGCTGGGCGGCGTAGCTATCCCGCACGCGACGGGGCTGCTGGGCCATTCCGATGCCGATGTGCTGCTGCACGCCATCACCGATGCGCTGCTGGGAGCGGCGGCGCTGGGCGACATTGGCACGCATTTTCCGGACACCGATGCCGCTTTTCGCGGTGCCGACTCCATCGTGCTGCTGACCGAAGCGGCGCGGCGTGTGCGGGCGCAAGGCTTTGAGATTGGCAACATCGACAGCACTGTCGTCGCGCAAGCGCCGCGCTTGGCGGCGCATATCCCGGCAATGCGCGCGCGCATCAGTGCGGCGTTGGAGCTGGAGCTGGAGCAAGTCAATGTGAAGGCCAAAACCGCCGAGCGCCTCGGCCCCGTCGGCCAAGGGCTGGCAATCGAAGCGCGCGCCGTGGTGCTGTTGCTGCGCACCTGAATCTAGGGTTGGCGCTGGGCCGGCGGTTTGGGGCGTTTACGCCTCTTTCACCCCCGGTGGCAGATTGCGCTTGGTGTGCGGGCGGTGCAGGCGGCTGTGGTGGTCAGCACCGTCGGGCGGGCTTTCAGCTTGCTTTAGTTGGATGTGCGCCACCATGCCACCGGTGCTGGAGTTGGCCAGCGCAAAAATCCCGCCCATGCGCTGAATGGTTTTGTCCACAATCGATAAGCCCAGCCCGGCACCTGCCGCCGCAGTGCGCGCCGCGTCGCCGCGAAAGAACGGCTTGGTCAGATTCGACAACTGCTCTGGCGGCACGCCGGCGCCGTGGTCGCGCACTTTGATCAGCACCCATTCTTCGCGCGCTTTGGCGCTGATGGTCACTTTGGTCACGCCGGTGCCGGGGGTTTTGCCGTAGCGGCGGGCGTTTTCTAGCAGGTTCGACAAAATCCGCGCCAGCTCCACTTCGTCGGCCAGCACGTTCAAGTCCTCGGGCACGGCCATGCTGATTTGCAGCTCGCGGTGGTCTTGCACCGCATAGACGCAAGACGCCAGCACGCTGTGCAAGTTGATCGGGCTGAGCGTCACATGGTCCGGGCGGGCGTAGTCCAAAAATTTATCAATGGTGGCGTCGAGCTGCACGATGTCGGCCACCATGTGCTCGCGCGCGGTTTCATCCGACACGCTCATCTCCGTCTCTAACCGCAAGCGCGCCAGCGGGGTGCGCAGGTCGTGCGAGATGCCGGCCAGCATCACGGCGCGGTCTTGTTCCAACTTGGCCAGCTTTTGCGCCATGCGGTTAAAGCCGATATTGACCTCGCGGATTTCGCTGGTCACGGCCTCTTCGTCGAGGCGGCTGGCGGCAAAGTCGCCATCGCGCACCCGGTTGGTGGCGTAGGACAGCTGCTTGAGTGGGCGGTTGATCAGTCCGGCAATCACGGCGGCGCCGGTCAGCGAGAGGGCGGCAGCGGTCAGCAGCCAAATCAGCCACGTGCGACCACTGACGGGGTTAAAGCGCGAGCGGTCCATCAGCAGCCAGTTGGGGTCGCCGTTGATTTGAAAGCCCACCCACAAGCCGCTGGTGCCATTGACGCTGGCGGCGACGATGGCGTCTTGCCCGAGGCGGTTTTTGAGCTCCTGCGTCATGCGCTGGCTCAGCGGCGAGTCGTCCAGCAATTCAAAGCGATCGGACGGCTCGCGCGGCAAGATGCGCACGCCCTCTTGGTCGGCCATCGTTTTGATCAGCGAGACGCGGGTGATGGGGTCGGCGTAAGTCAGCGCGGCGCGGCTCAAGTTGACCAAGGAGGCGATTTGCTGCGCGGTGTAGATGGTGCGCGGCTCAAATTCAAGTGCGCGCAGGGTTTGCAGCCACGCCAAAATGCTGCCCGCCAGCAGCAGACCCAGCAAAAAGAAGGTGCGCCAGAACAGGTTCAGACCCACCCGCACGCGCGTGTCGCGCGGACTCAAGCGCCGCTCTAGCGGTGCGGGGCTGGTGCCTTCGTTGTCTATGAATGGGCGTTGGCTCATTGGTTTTTAACCCGCGCCGTCCGGTACAAACACGTAGCCCACGCCCCAGACGGTTTGGATGTAGCGCGGCGCAGCCGCATCTTCTTCAATCAGCTTGCGCAGGCGCGAGACTTGCACGTCCAAGCTGCGGTCAAACGGCTCAAATTCACGGCCACGCGCCAACAGCGCCAATTTTTCGCGCGACAGCGGCTGGCGCGGATGGCGCACCAGCGCTTTGAGCATGGCAAATTCGCCGGTGGTCAGCGGTAACTCTTCACCGCTTTTTTGCAGGGCGCGCGTGCCAAGGTCAAAAGTGAACGGGCCAAAGTTGACCACTTCGTTGTCGCTGGACGGTGCGCCGGGTGCCTCGTGCGCTGGGCGGCGGCGCAGCACGGCGTGGATGCGCGCCAGCAGTTCGCGCGGATTAAAGGGCTTGCCCAAGTAATCGTCAGCGCCGACTTCGAGGCCGACGATGCGGTCTACGTCCTCGCCCTTGGCCGTGAGCATGATGATGGGTGTGCGGTCATTGGCCGAGCGCAGGCGCCGGCAAATCGACAGGCCGTCTTCGCCCGGCATCATCAAATCGAGCACGATCAGGTCAACGGTATCGCGCAGCAAAATGCGGTTGAGCGCCTTGCCGTCTTCCGCCACCATGACCTCAAAGCCTTCTTGCGTCAGGTAGCGGCGCAGCAGGTCACGGATGCGCGCATCGTCATCCACCACCAAAATTTTGTCGGTGCGATTACTGTTATTTGACATGCTGGGGTTTCCATCTAATTTGTAACAGCGGCCATTGTTACCAGTTTGGCTGGCAAAAAGCGCTCTTTGCTGTGCTGGCTGACGCACAGTTACATGTTTTGCGGGATCGGTACATGCCTTTGCATGTGCTTTAGCCATACCGATAGATGATGCATATCGGTGTATCTGTTTGCGCGGCAGGGTGCCGCGCTGTTTTTTCTTGATTGTTTGGGTTTAAAAATGAAAAGTACCATTAAATTAATAGCTGCAACCGCAATGCTGGCGGGCGTTAGCGCCGTTTTTGCCCAAAACATGCAGCCGCCAGAGCCGCGCAACGTGGTGCAGTTGTCGGCCAGCGGCTCGGTCGATGTGCAGCAAGACTTGCTGGTGCTTACGCTGAGCACCGCGCGCGATGGTAAAGATGCTGCCGTAGTGCAGTCGCAGCTACGCCAAGCGCTGGATGCGGCGGTGCTGGAAGCGCGCCGCAACGCCGAGCCGGGCCAGATGGAGGTGCGCACCGGCAATTTCAGCCTGTACCCGCGCTACAGCCAAAACAGCCAAATCACCGGCTGGCAAGGCAACACCGAGCTGGTGCTGGAGGGGCGCGACTTTGCCCGCATCACCAATACCGCTGCGCGCATTTCGAGCATGTCGATTGCGCAGGTGGCGTTTTCGCTCAGCCCGCAGCAGCGCAGCAAGGTCGAGCGCGACGCGCAAACGCTGGCGATTGAAAACTTCAAAACCCAAGCGGCCGATTTGACGCGCGCCTTCGGTTTTGCCGACTACACGCTGCGCGAGGTTTCGGTCAACAGCAACAGCTACGCCCCTGGCCCGCGCCCGCGCATGATGGCGATGGAGGCCAAAGCGATGGTGGCCGACGCGCCGATTGCCGTCGAAGCCGGCAAAAGCACGGTGACGGTGAACGTGTCCGGCTCGGTGCAGATGCGCTAAAAACGCGCTGCGGCCACAAAAAAGCCCCTAAAAAGGGGCTTTTTTGGTATGAAAATGGCCTGTAGCCCTTTAAATACGTGCGCTAGTAGCTATTAAAAAAGAAGCAAAAAGCTGTGCTTTACTGCGCCGTCCAGCCGCCATCCATGTTCCACGCCACGCCGCGCACGTTGTTGGCGCCGGGCGAGCAGAAGAACACCGCCAAGTCGCCCAGCTCTTCGGGCGTGGTGAATTGCATCGAGGGCTCTTTTTCGCCCAGCAGCAGTTTTTTGGCTTCTTCGTTAGAGATGCCGTGCTCTGCCGCTTTGGCGTCCACCTGTTTTTGCACCAGCGGCGTCAGCACCCAGCCGGGGCAAATGGCGTTGCAGGTGATGCCAGTGGTGGCGTTTTCGAGCGCCGTCACCTTGGTCAGGCCGACAATGCCATGCTTAGCTGCCACATAAGCCGATTTTTGCGCCGAGCCCACCAAACCATGCACCGAAGCGACGTTGATGATGCGGCCCCACTGCGCCGCCTGCATGGCCGGCAGCGCCAGGCGCGTGGTGTGGAACGCACTGCTCAGGTTGATGGCGATGATGGCGTCCCAGCGCTCAGGGGGAAAGTCCTCGACGCGCGCCACGTGCTGAATGCCAGCGTTGTTGACCAAAATATCCACTGGGCCCAACTTGGCGGCAGCGAACTGGAACATATCTTCAATATCCGCCGCACGCGACATATCAGCGCCGTGGTACTCCACCGACACGGCTGCGCCGCTGCTGTGCGCGGCGGCCAGCACTTCAGCGCGTGGGCCTTCGACGTCGCCAAAGCCGTTGAGCACGATGTTGGCGCCTTGGCGCGCCAGCGCTTTAGCGATACCCAGACCAATACCGCTGGTCGAACCGGTGATGAGGGCAGTTTTGCCTTTAAGCATGAGAAGTCTCCGAATGAA
>JAGNSH010000133.1 GCA_017988165.1 Giesbergeria sp.
AAAGTAGTCCAGCGCGCGGGTAATCAGCAAATAGGTGTTGGCGTCAAAGTATTCGCTGAACTTGTCGCCTTGGTAGCGCAGGTAGCTTTCAATCTGAAACTCGATGTCTTGGGTGGTGTATTTCAGCGCCACGCCTTCGCGCAGTTGGCGGCCAAATTTTTCGTTCATCACGTCGTCGCTCAGGTACGTGATGTGGCCAATCATGCGGGCGATGCGCAGGCCGCGCTTGGGGATGACGTTGTGGCGGTAAAAGTGCCCGGCATGAAAGTCCGGGTCGGTAACGATGGCGCGGCGCGCGACTTCGTTGAAGGCGATGTTCTCTGCCGTCAAATTGGGCGCACTGGCGACGACTACGGCATGGCGCACACGTTCTGGGTATTGCAGCGTCCAGCTCAGCGCCTGCATGCCGCCCAAACTGCCGCCCAGCACGGCGGCCAGTTGCGCAATGCCCAGCACGTCCAATAAGCGCGCTTGGGCGTTGACCCAGTCTTCCACCGTGACCACCGGAAAGTCAGCGCCGTAGACCTCGCCGGTGTCGGGGTGCAAGTGCATCGGCCCGGTCGAGCCAAAGCACGAGCCAAGGTTGTTGACGCCAATGACAAAAAAGCGGTTGGTATCGAGCGGCTTGCCCGGGCCAATCATGTTGTCCCACCAGCCCTCGCTTTTGTCTTGGCCGGCATAGACGCCGGCCACGTGGTGCGAGGCATTCAGCGCGTGGCACACCAGCACGGCGTTAGAGCGCTCGGCGTTGAGCGTGCCGTAGGTTTCAAAGGCGAGCGTGTAGTCGCGAATCGACGCGCCGCTTTGCAGGGCAAGCGGCGCGGAAAAATGCTGAAATTGGGCAGTGGCAATCATCGACATAAAAAAACCCGGCAACGCTAAAAACGAGGCCGGGCGAGAGTGTCTGGCGGTCTTTAGCAGGATTTATAAAGCGCCCGCAAGCTGTGGCAAATCGGCGCGTCGGTCACTATAGCAAAAGTGCCTCACAACGCGCATTGCCATGACTACAGCCCACAGCGGTCTTATGGCGCGCGCAGGTTTACGGGTTTACCCCAAAGTTTGGCAAGCCTTATTTTGAACATTGCGCCGAAGAGATGGCATTTAGTGTGGACAGTTGCAAAATAAATGCAAAGCGACTAGCAAATTGACCCATAATGAACACGCTTTTGTGCATTTGCACCAAAGCAGTTAAGTTTGCGGTGATTGGTCAGTTTCGCGTCTTTGAAGTCGTCACAGGTTTGTTGATTGCGTCGGACACTCCCATCGCGTTTTTTGGTTTTTTCAGGAGTCCTTCATGGGCAACAAACTTTACGTGGGCAACCTGCCCTACACCTTCCGCGACAGTGATCTGGAGCAAACTTTCAGCCAATACGGCTCGGTTTCCAGCGCCAAAGTCATGATGGAGCGCGACACCGGTCGCTCTAAAGGTTTCGGCTTTGTCGAAATGGGCAGCGATGCCGAAGCCCAAGCCGCTATCCAAGGCGTGCATGGCCAAAACTTTGGCGGCCGTGACCTCGTGGTCAACGAAGCCCGCCCAATGGAGCCACGCGCTCCCCGCACCGGCGGCTACGGCGGTGGTGGTGGCGGCGGCTACGGTGGTGGCGGCGGCGGTGGCGGCTACGGTGGTGGCGGCGGCCGTAGCGGCGGCGGTGGTGGTGGTTACGGCGGCGGCGGCGGTGGTCGCGGCGGCTACTAAGCCAACCCCGTGCTTGCAGGCCTAGCGCCTGCATAAAAACACACAAAAAGGAACCCTCGGGTTCCTTTTTTGCGTTTGTCCATTCTCTATCCCCACCCTAAAAATATTCGATACCGTCAACGTCCGGGCATGAGCACACCGCGCACGCGCCCGTGCAGCTGTAGCACTTGCGCCAAATTGTCGTATTCCATAGCATCAGCGGTAAACCGGTCGCGCCCACGCGAAATCGCCACCGGCTGATTGGATTTAACACGCTCCGTTTGCGGCCAAGCGTGCAAAAATTCACCACGAAACTCTAGGCGCGGCAGCGATCGTCCACGCGCCAGTGCCATCGCCTCGCGCGTGACCACGGCATCGCCAAAAAGCTGCACTTCTGAGCCATCGGCATTGGTCAGCGCCCGCTTAGCGCTGGCGCGGGTCAGGCGGCCATTCGGCGCCAAAGAGCGCATCTGCGCACCATCGATATCGAGGGTGTCGTCGTCTGGAAAATGCCGTGCCAAACGGCCTTGCACCTCGCTTTGCAAGCGCCCGGTGGCATCAAAATTTTTCACCGAAAAATCAGACATGAAATAGTCTGGCTCGTGCTTGGGCGCCACGGCCAGCGCCGGCGCTGCGGCTTGCGGCGCATTGCGCACCAGCCACCAAGTACCCAGCGCCAGCAAGCCCATCAAAATGACTGGCAGATACAGGGTGGCCCCCTCCCAGCTGCGCCGTGCCAGCGTTCTCATGCGCAGTAAGGCGCCAGCAAGCGGGCGTATTGGCCGCTTGCGACCAGCAACACATCACACAACTGGCGCACCGCGCCCTCGCCGCCGCGTGCTGGCGTGACGTAGTGGGCTGCGGCCAGCACTTCGCACTGGGCGTTGGCCGGCGCGCAGGCCAGCGCACTGCGGCGCAGCATCGGCAAGTCGGGCCAGTCATCACCCATGGCGGCGGCTTGCGACCACTGCAAGCCCAACGTCGCCAAAATTTGCTCGGCGGCGGGGAGTTTGTCTTCGGTGCCAAACACCGCGTGCTCCACGCCCAAAGCGCGCAGGCGCAGGCGCAGCGGGGCCGAGTCGCGCCCGGTGATGACGGCGGGCGTAATGCCGGCCTGTTGCAACAACTTCAGGCCGTGGCCGTCCAGCGTGTTGAAGCGCTTGAGGGTTTCGCCGCTTTCGCTGAAATACAGGCCGCCATCGGTCAGCACACCATCGACATCAAAAAACGCCACACGCACGTCTTGCGCGCGCAGCAACAACTCAGGATCACATTGCAGGGCGGGAGTCATGGGTGGGCTTATTGGCTGGTTTTTTAGATGACTTTGGCGCGCATCAGGTCGCCGATATGCACCACCCCGACCAAGCGGGCCTGCGCATCCAACACCAAGACGCTGGTGATGCTGTGCGCTTCCATCAAAGTGGCGGCGTCGGCGGCCAAGGCGTCGCTGGCAATGGTGCGTGGGTGCGGGTGCATCACTTGGGCGGCCGTGACGCTGCGCAAATCGGCACCGGCTTCGATGCGCCGGCGCAAGTCGCCATCGGTAAAGATGCCCAGCACCTGCTGCTGCGCATCGACCACGGCGGCAGCGCCCAAGCCTTTGGCACTCATTTCGCGCATCAGCTCGCTGAAACTGGTCTGCGCCAACACGCGCGGCACTTGGTCGCCGCTGCGCATGATGTCGCTGACATGGGTTAGCAGCTTGCGCCCCAGCGCGCCGCCGGGGTGCGAGCGGGCAAAGTCTTCCGCCCGAAAACCGCGTGCATCCAACAGCGCCACGGCCAGCGCGTCGCCCATGGCCAGTTGCGCGGTGGTACTGGCGGTGGGCGCTAAGTTCAGCGGACAGGCTTCGCGCTCGACGCTGCAATCGAGCGCGACATCGGCGTGGCGCGCCAGCGTTGATTGCGCGTTGCCGGTGATAGCGATCAGCGGCGCGCCAAGGCGTTTGAGCACCGGCAAGATGGCGGTCAGCTCGGCACTTTCGCCGCTGTTAGAGATGGCCAACACCACGTCGTGCGCGGTGACCATGCCCAAGTCGCCGTGGCTGGCCTCTGCCGGATGGACAAACATCGCCGGCGTGCCGGTAGAAGCCAAAGTGGCGGCAATTTTGCGCCCTACATGGCCGCTTTTTCCCATACCCATCACCACCACCCGGCCCGGTATTTGCAGTATTTTGTGTACCGCTTGGGCAAAGCGCGCGTCTAGGCGCGCACCCAAGCCCAGCAAGGCCGCCGCTTCGATAGCAAAGGTTTCGCGGGCCAAGCGCAGTGCTTGGTCGGCGTCAAAAGGGGGCAAAGCGCCGGCAGCTGGATACATCGTGTTGATTCTATCGGCGCAGGCGCTATGGCTCCGCTAGCATTCAGGGATGTCCTCACTTGCCTTGACCTTGCTTTATCTGCTAGCCGCCGTGCTCGGTGTCGTTGTTTGCCGCAGTCTGAAACTGCCGCCCATGCTGGGCTATTTGGCCGCTGGCGTGATGATTGGCCCACACGCGTTGGCGCTGGCGCAAAACTCTGAAAGCGTGCGCCATCTGGGCGAATTTGGCGTGGTGTTCTTAATGTTTGCCATTGGCCTCGAATTTAGCCTGCCCAAGCTGCGCGCCATGCAGCGCAATGTATTTGGCTTGGGGCTGTTTCAGGTGGCGCTGACCATGGGCTGCGCATTTTCTGGCACCTTGATGTTGGCAGCATTTTTTGGCGGCGTGTGGGACGTGAGCTGGCAGACAGCGCTGGCGCTGTCGGGCACGCTGTCGATGAGCAGCACCGCCATTGTGGTCAAGCTGATGGCTGAGCGCGCCGAGCTGGAAACCGATCATGGCCGGCGTATTTTGGGCATTTTGTTGTTCCAAGACTTGGCGGTAGTGCCACTGCTGGTGTTAATTCCGGCGCTGGGCTCGTCACCCGACCAATTGCTCAGCGCGCTGGGCATGGCGCTACTCAAGGCCACCATTTTGGTCACCGTGCTGCTGACCGGCGGCCAAGGCGTGATGCGCTGGTGGTTGACACTGGTAGCGCGGCGTAAGAGTGAAGAGCTGTTCATGCTTAACCTGCTGCTGATCACCCTAGGGCTGGCGTGGCTGACCGAGCTGGCCGGCCTGAGCTTGGCGCTGGGCGCCTTTATTGCCGGGGTGCTGGTGTCAGAGACAGAATACCGCCACCAAGTGGGCACCGATATCCGACCCTTTCACGACGTGCTGCTGGGGCTGTTTTTTATCACCATCGGCATGATGCTGGACTGGCACATTTTGCTAGAGCAGTGGACGCTGGTGCTGAGTTTGCTGCTGGTGCCGCTGATACTCAAGACCGGCATTATTTTGCTGCTGGCGCGCTTGATGGGCGCCACCACCGGCGTGGCGCTGCGCACGGGCTTGTATTTGGCGCAGGCCGGCGAGTTTGGCTTTGTGCTGCTGTCGCTAACGCAAGACAACGGCTTGGTGCGCCCGGCGCTGATGAACCCGATTTTGGCGGCGATGGTGTTGTCGATGCTGGCGACGCCGTTTTTGATCATGTACAGCAACCAAATCGTCATGAAGCTGGTGGCCAGCGATTGGCTGCACCAGTCGCTGCAAATGACCACCATTGCGCGCAAAGCGATTGACAGCAGCAAGCACGTCATCATTTGTGGCTATGGCCGCTGCGGCCAAAACTTGGCGCGGATGCTAGAGGCCGAGGGCATTCCGTACATGGCGCTCGACTTAGACCCCGACCGCGTGCGCCAAGCGGCAGCGGCGGGCGACTCAGTAGTGTATGGCGACGCCACCCGGCTGCAAGCGTTGATGGCGGCGGGCTTGGTGCGCGCCAGTGCCGTGGCCTTGACATACCGGGATGTGCCGGCATCACTCAAAGTGCTAACAAACATCAGTACCCATGCGCCGCACATACCGGTGGTGGTGCGCACCCAAGACGACACCTACCTCGACCGCCTGCAAGCTGCCGGCGCCACCGAGGTGGTGCCCGAAGCCATCGAAGGCTCGCTCATGCTGGCCGGCCACGCGCTGGCATTAGTGGGCGTGCCGATGCGCCGCGTGATTCGCCTGCTGCAAGACCAGCGCGAGGCGCGCTACAAACTGCTGCGCGGCTACTTTCATGGTGCTGATGACGACACCGTCAACGAACGCGATCAGGCGCGGCTGTCCACTG
>JAGNSH010000134.1 GCA_017988165.1 Giesbergeria sp.
AGCGCGGCATTCGGGCCTTTGCCTTTGTTCTTGCCATGCAACACTCCAAAATCCTGATTCTCGACTTCGGCTCCCAAGTCACGCAACTGATTGCGCGGCGCGTGCGCGAGGCCCATGTGTACTGCGAAGTGCATCCCTGCGATGTGACGGACGACTGGGTGCGTGCCTACGCCGCCGACGGCACACTCAAGGGCGTCATCCTGTCGGGCAGCCATGCCAGCGTGTACGACAGCGCCACCGACAAAGCCCCGCAAGCCGTGTTTGAACTGGGCGTGCCGGTGCTGGGCATTTGCTACGGTATGCAAACCATGGCGCACCAACTGGGCGGCAAGGTCGAAAGCGGCCAGCAGCGCGAGTTTGGCTCGGCGGCAGTACGCGCGCACGGCCACACGGCGCTATTGAAAGACATTGCCGACTTCACCACCGCGCAAGGCCACGGAATGCTCAACGTCTGGATGAGCCACGGCGACAAAGTCACCGAGCTGCCACCGGGCTTCAAACTCATGGCCAGCACTGAAAGTTGCGCCATTGCCGGCATGGCCGACGAACAGCGGCATTTTTATGCCGTGCAGTTCCACCCCGAAGTCACACACACCCAGCAAGGCCAAGCGATTTTGGAGCGCTTTGTTTTGGGCATTTGCGCTGCCCAGGCCGACTGGGTGATGCGCGACCACATCACCGAAGCCGTGGCGCTGATTCGCCAGCAAGTGGGCGATGAAGAAGTGATTTTGGGCTTGTCCGGCGGCGTCGATTCGTCCGTCGCCGCAGCGCTGATCCACCGCGCCATTGGCGACCAACTGACCTGCGTGTTTGTCGATCACGGCCTGCTGCGCCTGAACGAAGGCGACATGGTGATGGAGATGTTCGTCGGCAAGCTGCACGCCAAGGTGATTCGTGTTGATGCCAGCGAACTGTTCTTGGGCAAGCTCGCTGGCGTCACCGACCCCGAAGCCAAACGCAAAATCATCGGCGGTGAATTCGTCACCGTCTTCAAACAAGAAGCCGCCAAGCTGACCAGCGCCGGTGCCAAGGGTGCCAAATGGCTGGCCCAAGGCACCATTTACCCGGACGTGATCGAGTCCGGCGGCTCGGGCGCCAAAAAGGCCGTCACCATCAAAAGCCACCATAACGTCGGCGGCCTGCCCGAGCAGTTGGGCCTCAAGCTGTTAGAGCCGCTGCGTGATTTATTCAAAGACGAAGTGCGCGAATTGGGTGTGGCGCTGGGCCTGCCTGCGGCCATGGTCTACCGCCACCCGTTTCCCGGCCCCGGTCTCGGCGTGCGCATTTTGGGCGAGGTCAAAAAAGAATACGCCGACTTGCTGCGCCGCGCTGACGCCATCTTTATCGAAGAGCTGCACAACTTTAAAGACGCCGCCAGCGGCAAAAGCTGGTACGAACTGACCAGCCAAGCCTTTACGGTGTTTTTGCCGGTCAAAAGCGTCGGTGTGATGGGCGATGGCCGCACCTACGAATACGTCGTAGCGCTGCGCGCCGTGCAAACCAGCGACTTCATGACCGCCGACTGGGCCGAGCTGCCGTATGCGCTGCTGAAAAAGGTCTCGGGCCGCATCATCAACGAAGTGCGCGGCATCAACCGCGTCACCTACGACGTCAGCAGCAAGCCGCCAGCGACGATTGAGTGGGAATAACCAAGCGGGACTTGACAGCCAGACAACGTGCGCGTCACGTTGTCTCAGCGAAGGGAGTCTTTGTTCGCCGGATCCAGCGCTTGCGGATTGACGATATTGGTGGGGGCGCCATTAATGAAGTTGATCACATTGTCAAATGCCGAGCCGAAATAAAACTCGTAATTATCCAGTTCGACATAGCCAATATGCGGCGTGCAAATACAGTTTTCTAGGCGCAGCAGGGCATGGCCTTGCAAAATGGGTTCGGTTTCAAACACGTCGATAGCGGCCATGCCGGGGCGGCCACGGTTGAGTGCTGCAATCAGGGCGTCCGGCTCAATCAGTTCAGCGCGCGAGGTGTTGACCAGCAGTGCGGTGGCTTTCATGCGCGACAAGTCTTCTAGGGTGATGGTGCCGCGCGCGTCTTCATGCAGACGCAGGTGCAGCGACACGATGTCGCTTTGCGAGAAAAATTCTTCGCGCGTTGTCGCCACCTTAAAGCCGTCGCGCAGCGCTTGGGCGCGCGATTTTTCTCGCCCCCAAATACGCACGTCCATGCCAAAAGCGCGGCCATAGCCAGCCACAATTTGGCCGACGCGGCCATAGCCCCAAATACCCAGCGTCTTGCCGCGCAGCACGCTGCCCAGGCTGAAATTGGGCGGCATGGAGACGGCTTTGAGCCCCGACTGCTGCCATGCGCCGTGTTTCAGGTTGGAGATGTACTGCGGCAGGCGCCGCATAGCGGCCATGATCAGCGCCCAAGTCAGCTCGGCGGGTGCCACTGGCGAGCCAGCACCTTCAGCCACAGCAATACCGCGCTTGGTGCAGGCTTCAATGTCGATATGGCTGCCGACTTTGCCAGTTTGCGCAATGAATTTAAGCCGGGGCAGTTTTTCGATCAGCTGGCGCGTGACGTGCGTGCGTTCGCGCACCAACACAATGATGTCGGCATCCTTGAGGCGCACAGACAACTGCCCCACGCCTTTAACGGTGTTGGTGTACACCTTGGCGTTATAGGCATCAAGGCGCGAGGCGCACTGGAGTTTGCGCACCGCGTCTTGGTAGTCATCCAAGATGACGATATTCATCATTCAATCCCAACTTTCATGATTTTTGCAAGGATGGCTCGCTGGCACCGCGCGCAAGCCCTCTAGCAGGCGTGGGCGCCTATTGTCGTTGAAGGCAGGCCGGTCACTGGAGTTCCCGCTGTGGGCGGTCAAGCTCCGTCAATCTGCATCAACCGATATCAATCTATATCAACCGATATCGGCAGCACATGGCAGGTGCAGCCCCTCTGGCGTCGTCAAGGCGCGCGCCGCTTGCACGGCACGCAGTGTGGCGCGAGCGGTGGCTTCTGCCGCCATGGTCGCGAGCAGCAGCATCCCCGGCTGTTTGCCCGAAGCACCCGTGCCCAGCGTAAACAGCGTGTCGCCATCGAGCTGCGTGTGTACCGGGTTGATGGCGCGTGCCAGCCCATCGTGCGCTGCCACCGCCAAACGCTGCGCCTGTGCTTTGCTGATGACGGCATCGGTGGCGATCACACCAATGGTGGTGTTGGTGCCGGGCAGCACCGACTGCGCCAGCTCGCCGCGCAGCAGGGCGCGGCGGGTGTCGAGCAGTTGCAAACCGTCTGCGGTGCGTGCGCCAGCCACTATGCGCGCGGTATCGGGGTCGAGCACATCGCCGACGGCGTTGCAGGCAATCAGCGCGCCAACGGTCACGCCGTCCACCGTGACCGAGGCCGTGCCGACGCCGCCCTTCATGGCCCGCGCCATACCAAACATCTTGCCAACGCTGGCCCCAGCGCCAGCACCGACATTGCCTTCTGCCGGATCAACGCTGGACGCGGCTGCGCACGCCGCGTAACCCGCAGCCGCATCGGGGCGCACGCGCATATCGCCGACGAGCAAATCAAACAACACGGCGGCGGGCACCAGCGGCAGGCGGCCCACGCCGACATCCAGGCCCACGCCTTGCTCTTCTAGCCAACGCACCGCGCCGGTGGCCGCATCCAAGCCCCAAGCGCTGCCACCGGCCAGCACGATGGCGTGGACTTTGTCGACCAAATTGCACGGGTCAAGCAAATCAGTCTCACGCGTGCCGGGCGCTGCGCCGCGCACATCAACGCCGCTGACGGCGCCCGCACGCGCCATAACGACGGTGCAACCCGTCGGGCGGCGGCTGTCGGTGAAGTGGCCAACTTCAATGCCAGCCACGCGGGTGATGCTGCCAGCGTCGCTGACAGAAAGGGGCGCAGAAAGGGATGGGTGCATGGGCGCTGATTATTCAGCCCTTTTGCGCGTTCAGCTTTTCTTCTGGTGGTAGCTCTTAAAGACACGGGTGCTGGCACCGCCGCGTGCCACCAGCAGCACGTCGTAGGGATCGCGGCGCCCGCCGTAGGCCGGGCCGTCCATGCCGGGCGAGCCCACCGGCATACCCGGCACAGCCAACCCCAGCGCTGGCGGTTTTTGTTGCAGCAGCGCGCGCACGTCGCTGGCGGGCACATGGCCTTCGATCAGATAGCCGCCGACCAGTGCGGTGTGGCAAGAACCCAGCTTGTGCGGCAGCCCCAGGCGGCTGCGCACGGCGTTGTTGCCGGTGTCGTGGACGGTGAAGCTAAAGCCGTTGGCCTGCATATGCTCGATCCAGTCGTGGCAACAGCCGCAGCTGGGGTCTTTCCAGACTTCAACCGGTGTTGTGGTGCCGATCTTGGTGCTGGCAGCAGCGGCTGCACGCGCCCAGCGCGGTGCCAGCACAGCGGCGCCCAACAAGGGCAGGGCAATGATCAAACGCCGGCGCAGCGCGCTGGCGGGTATGGCGGCGCTGGCCGGGGTGGCTGTGGTGGCTGTAGTGAGGGTGTGCATAGCGAATCCTTGTCAGATGGATGGATTTAAAGGCTGCGCGCCAGCACAGTGATGGTGCCATGCATACCCGCCTCGGAATGGCCGGGAATCAGGCAGGCAAAGTCAAAATTGCCGGGGCGGTTAAAGCGCCAAACAATGTCGCCCTGCTGGCCGGGGCGCACGTGCGCCATGGAGGGCGCGTCGTGCGCCATGCCTGCGTGCTGGCGCATCATTTCGGCGTGGGCGCTTAAGTCGGCTTGGGTGCCCAGCACGATCTCGTGCATCACTTGGCCTTGGTTGTCGGCGCGCAGCCGCACGGTGTCGCCCTCGCGCACCTCAATGTGGCTGGGCTGGAAACGCATGGCATCACTCATGGCCAGCGTGATGGTGCGCTGCACGCTACCCGCTTCGCCCGCAATGCCCCAAGCGGTTTGCCCTTGCACCGGTGCTGCGGGGGCATGGCTCGGCGCATGGCTTGGTGTGTGGGCCGAATCTTCATGGCCAAAACTGGCTCCAGCGCTTACCAGTAAAGCGCAAGCAGCTATCAATTGAATAGTATTCATGGTCTTTTGCAAAATAAAAATGACGGAGGGCCGGGCGGCGCTGGACAGCGCACACCAGTGGCCAGCAACGCGCGCCAAGGGCGCCTAGCTGGCGGGGACAGACGCACTATGGGCGTCGCTCAATCAGCCGATGGGGGGCTTGATAGCCGGCGCAGCCAGTGCGCTGGCAAATGGCGTGGCAGCGGCGGCCTGCACTGGACTGCCTGTGGGGCCATTGAGCCTGCTTGCCACCGGTGTCACCAGCAGGGCGGTGTGGCAAATGTCGCAGGCCGAGCAGGCCGGGCTGTTGGTGTGTGCGCTACAGCCATCGCCTGACCCGGTGGGACAGGCCACGGCAGCAGCGCTATGGATAGCGCTATCGGCAGTGGCTGGGTGCGCGTCTGCGCTATGGGCGCTATGGGCGCTATGGGCGCTATGGGCGCTGTGGGCGCTGTGGCTGGCGCTGGCAAGCGCTTGCGCCACTTGAATCGTTTGCGCGCTTTGACGCAACGCTTCAGGTGCCGCTTCAGCCGCCATGGCAACGCCGGTCAGCCCGCGCAGGGCTAACAGGAGCATCAAAAACCAAGGAAGAAGGCGGCGCATAGGCTCAATGATAGATGTGACTGGGAAAAGGTTCCGCGTGGCACACGCCTGCGCCGCTCACACCGCCATGTAGCGCCCGGGGCGGTGGTTCATGGTCAGCACCAAATTGAGTGCTACAGCGCCGATGACTGACCACAGCACGCGCAGCGGCTCAACCGTCCACAG
>JAGNSH010000135.1:0-1212 GCA_017988165.1 Giesbergeria sp.
GAGGGCAACCGGGCGCTGTTCACCGGGTTGGCCGCTGACAGCCTGTGGGACTGGGGCACCCGCCACCCGGTGATTCGCATCAGCTTTTCTGACGGTGTGCTGCAAAGCCGCGCAGAACTAGACCAGCGTATTTCAGAAATTTTGATGGATAACCAAAAGCGCTTGGGTGTGCAGTGCAGTCACCAGAGCTTAGGTGGGCAATTTGCAGAGCTCATTGCGCTAACCCACCAAGCCAGCGGCCAGCGCGCAGTGGTGCTGATTGACGAGTACGACAAACCGATTTTGGACAACATCGACAAGCAAGCCGTGGCCACCGAGATGCGCGAGGGGCTTAAAAACCTGTACTCGGTGCTCAAAGGCGCGGATGAGCATTTGAAGTTTGTGTTTTTGACGGGCGTCAGCAAATTCAGCAAGGTCAGTTTGTTCTCGGGGCTGAACAACTTGACCGACATCACCCTGGACGAGACATACAGCGCTATTTGCGGCTATACCGACGCGGATGTGGACACGGTGTTTGCCCCCGAGCTGGCGGGGCTAGACCGCCAGCTGATTCGCGATTGGTACAACGGCTACAACTGGCTGGGCACGTCGGTTTACAACCCGTTTGGCTTGCTGCTGCTCTTTCGCACCCGCAAAATCCGCCCCCACTGGTTTGAGACCGGCACGCCCACCTTTTTAATCAAGCTGCTGCAACAGCGCCAAGTGTTTACGCCCGACCTGAGCCGCATCGTGGCCTCGGACACGCTGCTGTCCACTTTTGATGTGGGCAACATCCCCACTGAGGCGCTGATGTTTCAGGCCGGTTATCTCACCGTGGACAGCGTGCGCGAGATGCCGGGGCGGATACAGCTGACCCTGAAATATCCCAACTTAGAGGTGCAGTCGGCTCTGAACACCAGCCTGCTGCAAAGCCTGACGGGCAGTCTGAGTCTGCCCGGGCCACAAATCACCCAGTTGTATGACCTGTTGCACGCGCAAGACTTTGCCGGTCTTAAAACTTTGTTCCATGCGTTTTACGCCAGCATTGCCAACGACTGGTACCGCAAAAACGAGATGGCAGGCTACGAGGGCTACTACGCCAGCATTTTCTACAGTTACTTTGCCGCCATAGGCGTTGAGATTCGCTTGGAAGACCCAACCAACGTGGGCCGCATCGATATGACGGTGTTGTTTGCTGGCCAAGTGTTCTTGTTCGAGTTCAAGGTGGTGGAG
>JAGNSH010000135.1:1312-5772 GCA_017988165.1 Giesbergeria sp.
CCACGACCACATCACCGAGCGCAGTTGGCTGGAAGACCGCAGCGGCCAGCTGCAATGGCCGCAGGTGCAACAACACGCCATGCAGCCGTTTGCTGAAACCTTGAGCCGCGGCTATGGCAGCGGCGTGGTGTGGCTGCGCCTGCGCATTGACCCGCAGGCAAGCCCCGCAACAGCCACAGCGAGAGCGACCGCAGCAGCGCCCGATGGGCTGGTGCTGCGCATCCGCCCGGCTTATCTGGACGAGGTGGTGGTGTTTGACCCGCTGGTGCCCGGTGGCCGCGTCGGGGCGGTGGGCGACAAATACCACCCCCGGCTGGACGTGATGCAAGGGGCCGATTTTTTGATGCCGATTGCCCGTGGCGATGCGCCGCGCGACGTTTGGCTGCGCTTGACGTCGACCAGCACCCGGCAAATCCACGTTGCCGCCATTGACCGCAGCGCGCTGGACGCCCTGACCTTGCGGCAAACGCTTTTGGTGAGTTTGTACCTGGGCGTGGTGGCGGTGCTGATGGTGTGGGCCTTGACCAACAGCTTGCTGCACCGCGAAGGCGTGACCGGCGTGATGGGCGCTTTTGCGCTGATGCAGCTCACCGCGGGCTTGTTTGGCCTGAGCACTTCGGGCATCTTGCGGGTGTTTTGGCCGCTGGAATGGAGCGCGCACAGCCTGAACCTGCTGGGCAGTGTGTTTGCCGTGGTGGTGGTGCTGGGCGGCGTGCTGTTTCATGTGCGCTTTTTGCGCGAGTTTCAGCCGCCGCGCTGGGCGATGGTGTTTTTGCTGGGAATGCTGGCCTTTGCCGGTTTCAACCTGCTGCTGGTGGGGCTGGGCCGGGTGGCATGGGGCTTGCAAAACAACTTGGTGAGCATTTTGCTGGCCCCGCCGGTGTGTTTGGCAGCGGCGGCCACGGGCCGCGCCTGGGCGCTGGCCGATGCCAGCAACGCTCCGGCGCTGTCGCGGCGGGTGCTGGTGGCGTTTTACGTGGTGTTTCTGCTCATCATGGTGCTGGCCGCCACCACCGGGCTGGGCTGGCTGGCACCGACCGAATGGACGCTCTACATCAGCCAGTTGCAAACCTTGGTCAGCAGCGCGCTGCTGATGCTGATGCTGCAATACCGCGCGTTTATCGGCACCGAGCAGCGGCAACAGGCGCTGCTGTCGCTGGAAAAAACCACCTTACAAGTGGCCCACGAGCGCCACATGCGCGAGGAGCAAGCCGAGCTGCTGGCCTGCATCCACAGTTTGGCGGTGCGCTTGAAGTCCAGCCCCGCACCGTCGCAGACGGCTTTGGTGCTGCACAGCCAATCGTCGAGCCTGTCGGGCTTGGGCGGCGACACGGCCTTGACGCGCGGCGAGGGCCAGTTGCTGGTGGCGTTTTGTCGCGCCGCCGGCCACAAGCTGGAGCGCTGGCAAGCCATGCAGTTGGTCGACAGCAAGGACAAGGGTTTGACTGCGGCCAGCCTAGAGATGCGCATCAGCGCCTTGCGCAAAAAACTGCTGCACTGCAGCGCCGGGGGCAGCACCATCTTGACTTTGCGCGGCTTTGGCTACGCGCTCAACTGCGACATCGAGGTGCGCTAGACAGCCACTTCAAACCGGTTGCGGCCATTGTCTTTGGCGCGGTACAGGGCTTGGTCGGCCGCTTGCAGCAGCGCCTCCCAGCCGCTGCTGTGCCCGGCACCGGTGCAGGCTACGCCAATGCTGACGGTGACGGCTATGGGCTGGCCTTGCCAGTCACACGGCGCCGCTTGCACGGCTTGGCACAGCTGCTGCGCCAGTTGCTGCGCGCCGGCCAAGTCGGTGCCCGGCAGCAGCAGCAAAAATTCTTCGCCGCCGTAGCGTCCCAGCATATCTGTGGCGCGCAGGCGCTGGCGCACTACGTGGACAAAGTGGCGCAGCACTTGGTCGCCGGCCAAGTGGCCGTACTGGTCGTTGACGCGCTTGAAGTGGTCAATGTCGAGCATCAACAGCGCCAGCGGCGTGCGCTGGCGCTGGGCTTTGGACAGTTGGCTCTCTAGCGCCTCCAGCACGGCGCGGCGGTTGGCGGCGCCGGTCAGCGCGTCTTGGTTGGCCAAGCGCACGTTGGCAAAGTCGGCGCGTTCTTTGGCCATAAACACAAAGCCAAACGAGCTGACCAAGGTGGCCATGAACGAGACCATGAAGGTCAGCGTTTGCACCAAGTTGCCCTGCAAGATGCTGGCAATGTCGAGCGAGAAAAACAGCGCCGCACTGGCGCGCATCAGCATGGTCAGCACAATCAGGCCTAGCCCGCCGACCAGCAGCAGCGCGCCACGGCTGTGCTGATCTGCGCCAAACGGGTGGTGGCGCAGCAGCACCGACAGCACCAGCGCGGCCTGCAACCCCAGCGTTAGCCCGCTGGCGACAACGCGGTTGGCAAACTGATGTTGAAACAGCCACATCAGCAGCGCAATGGCAGCTATCAGTGCCAGCGTGCGCCCCCAATGCAGTGCCAAACCATGAAAGCGGCGCACCGCCAGCCAAAAACCAGTCAAGGCCGAGGACAGCAGCACGTTGCCCAGCACGATGGACAACAGGTACGGAATACGCCCATACAACAGCAGCAGTGCATGGGCCAAGGCGCTCAGTAGCAGGCCCCCGGCCCAATACTGCAAGCCATCGTTGCGCTGGTTACCGTTGAGCACCAGCAACGCCCCCGAAGCCACCAGCGAGGACACAATAATCATCAACAACAGGGTGGGGACATCGGCGGTCATAGGGGCGACTAGCGCAACAAAAGTAACAAAAAAGCAAAAAGGATGAGGATAGCGCCGATATGCCTCAAGCGCTTTTGCGCGCCACGCCCGCGCCGACCCAAGCCGCCGACACCACCCCCAGCACCAAAGCCGCCGCCGAGCCATAAAAAATACTAGGTGCCATGCCGCGATCGAGCAGCGCGCCAAACACCGGCGCCGCCATGGCAAAGCCCAAGTCCAGCCCCGAATACACCGTGCCGTAGACGCGGCCCGTAGCCCCGGGCGGCGCCGCGCGCTTGATCAACATATCGCGCGACGGCCCAGCCAGCCCCGAGCCGATACCGGCCAGCGCGGCCAGCGCCAGCGCGCCCATACCCGGCAACACGCCCCAGCCGACGACGACCAGCATGGCGCCGGCGGCCAGCAGGCAGACAGAAATCAAGCGCTCTAGCCGCAGCACGCGCCCGACCAAAAAGCCGCCGACCACCATGCCGGCGGCGCTGCACAACATATAGCCAGTCACTACCATCGAGGTCAGCGACAGCGGCAGGCCGTACATTTTTTGCAGCGCCGGGCTGGCAAAGCTTTGGATGGCCGTCAGCGCGCAAGTGGTCCAGAAAAAGAACGAAAAACACAGCCACACCGAGGGCAAGCGCAAAAAGGCCAGTGGGTGCTCGGGCGCGGGCAGCGCAGCGCCGGGCGATGCTGTTGCCCCAGCCTCGCCGTGGCGGTCGTCCAGCGCGTCGCGGTTGAGCACCAACACCACCAGCACCAACAGCGCCAACGCCGCGCTGCACAGCGCCGCCGTGCGCCACGAGCCGGTCAGCGTGGTGATGCCCATCATGTAGACCGGCGCCGCCGCCCAGCCCAAATTGCCGCTAATGCCATGCACCGAAAACGCATGGCCCAAGCGCTGCGGCGAGATGCGCTTGTTCAAAATAGTGAAGTCCACCGGGTGAAACGGCGCATTGCCCAGCCCCGCCAGCGCCGAGGCCAGCAGCAAGCCGTTGTAGCCCTGCGCCATGCCCGCCGCCACGCCAGCCAAGGCAAAGCACAGCAGCGCCGCAAACAAAATCGGCCGCGCGCCCACCCGATCGACCACAAAGCCCGACAGCGCTTGGCCGACGCCCGAGATGACAAAAAACACCGACACCAGCAGCCCCAGCTCTGAGTAGCTAAAGCCAAACTCGGCAATCAGCCACGGAAACAACGGCGGCAGCAGCAGATGAAAAAAGTGCGACGCGCCATGCGCCAGCCCAATCAGCCCCATGGTGCGGGCGTCTTGGCGCCACGGCAGTAGCGCCGCGGCGGTGGGAGAGGAAGAAATCGTCATGCAGGCATTGAATTTAAGGCAAAACAGGCTGTAGCCCTTATGCAGTAAGCGCTACCAGCTATTATTTTTGATATTTTTGTATTTTTGTGTGGTGCGGTTCAGTGTACGTGCGCACCTTGCCAGAGTCGCCTAGACTTGGACTGCTGACGCAAGTCAAGACATTCCATGCGGTAGGATTCAGAATCCTTACTCACACCATGGCTTTAACAATAAAGGGAATCCTATGAAAATGCTGACCGACCTTTTCACCACCGACTATGGCCTGATGAGCATCATCGGCATCCTAATGATGATCGTGGGCACCGTGGCCAGCGCCGTCATCGTCAAACGCAAAATGAACGAGAAGCCTGCGCCGCCTCCGGGCAGCAAAAACATGTCGTAAACCGATTTTTCACGGCGCCAGCCCCGCGCACAGCCC
>JAGNSH010000028.1 GCA_017988165.1 Giesbergeria sp.
CGCTGGCGCTGCGCTTGCCCAACAATCTGCCGGCGTCTTTGCACGGCGCGGTAGAAGCTGAATTTGCCGCCGTCCAAGCCGACTGGCCGCGCTGGATGGACGCCGCCCAGCCGCTGCGCACGCTGCTCAGTCCCTTGGGGCGTTTGCGCGCGCGCTACTTTTTCGCTGACGACCCGCTGGCCGAGATGGACGAGTACGAGCAGCAACTGGCCGTGCTGAAGGTGTTGGACGCAGGCGAAGCCGCACCGCAGCCGGCCAGCAAAACGTGGCTGCGCCTGACGCAAGGCCAAACCGACGAGCACGCGCTGCTGACGCTGTTTTTGTGCATTGCCGCTGGCGTGCCGAAGAAAACCCTGCTGACCGAGAAAACCGCTGCCAGTCTGGTGCGCAAAATTCGCACGCACGGCTGGCAGCCGGCGTTGGCGCACAACTTCATCACCGAGCACGCGCCAGGGGCATTTCAGCAGGACTACTGCGCGCTGTGGGACAGCTTTGTGCAGGAGTCAGAAAAAACCCTGCGCGACGACCGCGATGAAAAACGCACCAACGCGCTGGCTTTGCTGCGCCGCGAGTGCCATGTGGCGGGCTGATATGCCGAGTTGATTCGTAGGTCGGGTTAGCCCGCAGGGCGTAACCCGACGCTCGCCGCACACATCCAACACCTGTCGGCTTACGCTGCGCTAAGCCGACCTACAAGATGGCGGTGTCTGTTAAAAATGATAGCTGGCAGCGCACGCATTTATTGAGTTTCAGGTACTTTTAAGCCTCAAAGTACCTGAATACGTGCGCTTACAGCTATTGTTTTAGAAGTCCATCACCAGCGACACATGGGCGCTGCGGCCGGGCTGGGTGTAGGCGTCGTTGGCGTTGGACGAGGCTGCCAGGCCCTGCACGTCTGGCCACAGCCAGTATTTGCGGTCGGTCAGGTTGCGCACGGCCAAGTTCAGACGGATGTCTTTGCGGATGCGCCACTGTCCCGACACATCCAGCGTGGTGGCGGACGGGATGGTGAACTGGGTGTTGGGCGCTTTGACGGCCGAAGCGTTGTCGATGTCTTTGGCCTGCTTGGCGGCGTGGTGGCGCGCGTCCAGGCGCAGTGACCACGGGGCGGTGTCGTATTGCACGCCCAGCGCCAGTTGCGCCGGTTCAATCGAGTTCAGCGGCTTGCCGTTGTCGCGGTTGCTGCCGCGCGTTTGGCCGTAGCTGAACGGTGTGCTGACGCGGCCACCAGCGATGCGGCCCCAGTCGTACACGCCTTTGACTTCAAAGCCGCTGATGCGCGCGCGGTCGGTGTTTTGTGTCTGGAAAATCAGCGGGTCGGCCGGCGTGCCTTTGCCGCCCACCGCGACGGAATCGACGATGAGGTTGCTGTAGTTGCTGGCAAAGATGGCTGCGTCAAACTTCAAGTTGTCCAGCCGCCCACGCAGGCCCAGCTCAAAGCCGCGGCTTTTTTCGGGTTTCAGGTCGGCGTTGGGGATGACGATGACCGGTGGCACTTTGTTTTCAAAGTAGCCGTTGATTTGGCCAGCATCGGGGGCGCGAAAGCCGGTGGCGTACTGGCCAAACACGCTCCACTGCGGCGTGGCGCGGTACAGCACGCCAATTTTGGGCGACAGCGCCGAGCCCGACAGCGATTTGCCGGGTTGGCGCGCCGGTGGGTAAAAGCCGGCTTGGCTGGTCACGTCGAGCGCAAAGTGGTCGTAGCGCAGGCCGGGGGTAATCGTCCAGTCGCCGTAGACGGTTTCGCTTTGCGCATACACGGCGTGGGTGGTTTCGCGCGTGTCGGGGAAGCGTTTGAGCGGGAATACTTCGGGTGGCAGGGGTTCGACGCCGGTGTAAATGTTGCTGATGTTGCTGCGCACATAGTCGTAGCCGTAGGTGACTTTGTGCGCCCAAGCGCCGCTGCGCAGGGTTTTGTCGGCTTGGATGCCGGCTTGCCAGGTTTTCTCAGCGTAGGAGTTGTCGCGCACGCGCAGCGGCCGGCTGTTGCGTTGGCTGGTGCCCAGTTGGCGTGCATCGGCTTGCTGCACGGCAAGGATGGTTTTGACGTTGTCGGCCCAAGCGGCGTTCAGGGCAAAGCGCGCATCCCACGTGATGCGGTCGCGCTGGCTGGTGCGGCTGGAGTCCTCGTTGACGATGGCTTCGGCCACTTGCGCCGGTGTGCCAACGAAGGGGCGCGGCGTGCGGCTGGACAGCAGCTGCACGTCGGACGATTTTTCGATGTGCTCTAGCGTGACCACATGGCGCTGACCGGCGCCGGGGGTCAGCACGATTTTGCCCATCACGGCGTTGTCGCTGTCGCGCTGCGGATTGGGTGTGGTGCGGTTCATGTCCGCGCTGTCGTTGCTGCCCATGGTGTCGAGCGCGTGGGCGCGCCGGCCACTGGCGGTGACCATCCATTGCAGGCTGTCGCTGGCTTGGCCGGCCACGGTGGCAGCCAAGGTGCGGCCGCGGTCGTCACCGCTCCAGCCGGCCGAAACCCGCCCGCCAATGGTTTTGGGCGCTGCGCCAGCGGGTGTGGTCAAAAAGTCGGCTGGCTCGTGGGTAATGAAGTTGACCAAACCGACCATGCCATCCGAGCCATACAGCACCGAAGCGGGGCCACGCACCAACTCGACGCGCTTGAGCAGTTCGAGCGACAGGTATTCACGGTCAAAAGTGGTGGTGCGAAAGGCGTAGCTGCGCGGAATGCGGATGCCGTCACTCAGCATCAGCACGCGGTTGCCGCCCAGGCCGCGAATGTTCAGGCCGATGTTGCCGTCGCGCCCGGCGCTGGCGGTGACGCCGTTGACCGAGAAGCGCGCCGGCGAGAGTTTGACCGAGACGTTGGGCAGGTTGAGTAGCGCATCGCGCAGGTTGCTGGCTTGGCCGTCGCTCAGGGCCTCGGCGCTGATGACGTCGATGGACAGCGGCAGGTCGTCGCTGAGCTGCTCATGGCGCGATCCGCTGACGAAGACTTCGCCCAAGGCCACAGTGGCCTCTGGAGCGGCGCCTTGCGCTTGCACGGCACCTAGGCCCAGACAAGACAGGGCGATGAGTGCGGCAAGGGAGCGAAGGGGGTGGGGGCAGATCACACGGGTACAGGTCACGGCTTTTTTCTCAGGGTTACAAAATATCAAGGCTTGGCGCGCCCGGGCGCTTGGCTTTTGGCTTGTGCGCGCGCGTCGTCAATGTTGGCTTGGGTGGTTTGGGCGTCGGGCGAGCCCGGTTGCAGCGCGCCGAGCAGTTTTTCCCATTGCTCGGCGGCGGCGTTGAAGTCGCCGCGCTGGTAAAAATCTACGCCCAGCATCATCAGCGCACTGGGGTGTAGCGGGTCGATGGCCAGCGCTTGCTGCACCAGCGCCAAAGGCCGCCCTTCCATGCGGTTGCCAGCGCGCTGGGCCAGCACTTCGGCAAAGTCGGTCAGCAGGTCGGGGTTTTGGTTGATCACGTCGCCAGCTTTGTCGAAGGCATCAGCGGCTTCTTCTAGGCGCCCCATGACGGCGTAGGAGCGCGCCAGCATCGCCCAGCCTTCGCGGTTTTCGGGGTTGCTGGCCAAGCGCGCCGCCAGCGTTTTGACCATGCCTTCAATTTGCTCTTGGCCCACTGCTTGGACTTTGGCCGGGTCAAGTGCTGCCGGGTTGCCCAGCGCCCAATAAGTGGCGCCCGACAAGAGCGGTAGCAGCACCACCAGCGCCGCCGCCGTGCGCTGGGGGCTCCACAGCGCGTTGGGGCTGGCCGAGGTGGCTGCCTGTGGCTCGGCGGTGTCGTCCAGCAAGCGCAGCTGCAATTCGTCGCGCGTGGCTTCGTGGTCGATGGCGCTGATGCGCCCTTGGACCAAGTCTTGGTCAAGGGCGTCGAGTTGTTCGCGGTAAATGGCGGTGTTCAGGCGCTGGCTAGAGACGCCTGGGTCAGTCGTGCGGTGCAGCAGTGGCCGCACTAACCAAGCCACGCTCAGTAGCGTCAGGATGGCGGCAAGGGCAATAAAAATGCTCATGAGGGCTGTTCCGGGTCATCAAGAAGGGCGCGCGCTTGGGCGCGTTGGGCGTCGTCCAGCACTGGGGCTGCGGTGTGGCTGCTTTGGCTTTGGCGTGCCATGCGTACCAGTACCACCAAGGCGCCTATCAGCAGCACAAACGGGCCCAGCCACAGCAGCCAAGTGAGGGGGTTAAAGGGCGGGCGATAGCGCACGTAGTCGCCATAGCGGCTGACCATGAAGTCCATGATTTCAGCGTCGGTCTTGTCGGCTTTGATCAGGGTGCGGATCTCGCGGCGCAGGTCCAGCGCCAAGTCAGCGCGCGAGCCGGCCAAGGACTCGTTTTGGCAGACCAAGCAGCGCAGCTCTTCTGAGATGCCGATGAGGCGTTTTTCGACCACCGGATCGTCGGCCAAAAGCGGTGCTTCGGCCGCATAGGCGGTCAGGGCGCATTGCAGCGCCAACAGCAGTGCCAGCCAGAATTTCATTTTTGCAGCTCTTTGATCAGGGGCAGGATGTGCGTGCGCAGGGCTTCTTCAGTGACCGGGCCAATCTGCTTGAAGCGGATTTTTCCGGCCTTGTCGATGAGGAAGGTTTCGGGCACGCCGTAGACGCCGAAATCAATGCCAATGCGTCCGTCGCGGTCGATGACGGCCAGTTGATATGGATCGCCGTGGCGTGCCAGCCATTTCAGCCCGTCTTCGGGCGCGTCTTTGTAGTCCAAGCCAATGATGGGCACGACCTTGGTTTTGGCCAAATCCATCAGTACCGGGTGCTCTTGTCGGCAGGCGACGCACCACGAGGCCCAGACGTTGAGCAACCACACTTGGCCCAACATCTCTTGGCCAGAAAACTGTGTGTCCGGTTGGGCCAAGACGGGGCCAGAAAACGCTGGCGCCGGCTTGTCTATCAGTGGCGAGGGCACCACGCGCGGGTCGCGCGTCAGGCCAATCGCCAAAAACACCACCAGCACCAAAAACAGGCCCAGCGGAATCAGCGCCTTTTTCATGCCGTTACTCCCTCGGCCAACGGTGCTGGAGGGGCGTTGACGCTGGCGCTGGCAGCAGCGCTGGCGGTGCGTTTTTTGCGATAGCGGCGATCGAGCGCGGCCATGCCGCCGCCCAAGGCCATCAGCAGCGCGCCGCCCCAAATCCAGTTGATAAAGGGCTTGTGGTAGACGCGCATCGCCCAGGCCGGGTTGTCGCCGCCCTCTAAGCGCTCGCCCAGCGAGACGTAAACGTCGCGCGTGATGCCGCTGTCGATGGCCGCTTCGGTCATTGGCATGGCCGAGGACAGGTAGGTGCGCTTTTCGGGGTGCAGCACCTTGAGCACTTTGCCGCCTTGGCTCAGTTCTACATCGCCAATATCGGCGTGGTAGTTGGGGCCTTGGGCTTGGCGAATGCCGGTCAGGCGGAAGGTGTAGCCGCCGACTTCCACCGTGTCGCCCAGCACCATGCGCACGTCTTTTTCAGTCTCGTAGCCGGTCACCATGGTGATGCCGACGGCCGTGACGGCAATGCCGATATGCGCCAAGTGCATTCCCCAAAACGACACCGGGGTGGACTGCCAGCGCACGGTGTCGCGCATTTGCTGGTACATCTGTAGCAGCGACGACAGCACGATCCACAAAGCCAAGCTCAGGCCCATGGCGGTCGAGGCCGACCAAGTGCCCGCCAGCAGCGGCAGGCTGCAACCCAGCAGCACCGACAAGGCGGCGACCAAGCGCAGTTTTTTCAGCAGCACCGGCACGCTGTCGTTTTTCCAGCGGGCAAACGAGCCAACCACCATGAACACCAGCACCGGCACCATGATGGGCACAAAAACAGCGTTGAAGTACGGCGGCCCCACCGACAACTTGCCCAGATTGAGCGCGTCGATCAGCAGCGGATACACCGTGCCCAGCAGCACCGTGGCGGCGGCGGTGGCCAGCAAGACGTTGTTGGCCAGCAAAAATGATTCGCGCGAGACCAAAGCAAAGGCGCCGCTGGAGCGCACTTTGCTGGCGCGCAGGGCAAACAGCGTCAGCGAGCCGCCCACCACGGCAAACAGAAACAACAGAATAAAAATGCCGCGTTTAGGGTCTACCGCAAAGGCGTGTACCGAGGTCAGCACGCCCGATCGCACCAAGAAGGTGCCCAGCAGACTGAGCGAAAACGCCGTAATCGCCAGCACGATGGTCCAGTTGCGAAACAGTCCGCGTTTCTCCGTCACTGCCAGCGAGTGGATCAGCGCCGTGCCTATTAGCCATGGCAAGAAGGAGGCGTTTTCTACCGGATCCCAAAACCACCAGCCGCCCCAGCCCAGTTCGTAATAAGCCCACCACGAGCCCAGCGCGATGCCCAGCGTCAAAAACACCCATGCCGCCGTTGCCCAAGGGCGTGACCAGCGTGCCCAAGCGGCGTCGAGCCGGCCGTTCAGCAGTGCGGCAATGGCGAAGGCAAAAGGCACGGCAAAACCGACATAGCCCATGTAGAGCATCGGCGGGTGAAACACCAAGCCGGGGTCTTGCAGCAGTGGATTGAGGTCGTTGCCGTCGGCGGGAATGTCGCTCAAGCGCAAAAACGGGTTGGAGGTGATGAGCATGAACAGCAAAAATCCAGCCGCTATCAGCGCCAAGATGCCCAGCACGCGCGCCACCATGGCATCAGGCAGTTGGCGTGAGAAAAACGACACGCCGACCATCCAGCAAGTGAGCATGAAATGCCACAGCAACAGCGAGCCTTCATGGCCGCCCCAAACGCCAGCGATGCGGTACATCCCCGGCAGCTTGGAGTTGGAGTGCTGCGCCACGTAAGAGACTGAAAAATCGTTGGTATAGAAGGCGTAGGTCAGGCAGCCAAAGGCCAGCGCCGTGAGTAGCCACAGCACTTGGGTGCCGGGCCGGGTAAAGGCGATCCAGTCGCGCCGCCCGGTTTGGCCGCCAATAACGCTCAGGGTGCCCAGCGCCAGTGCGACGAACAGCGACAGGATCAGGGAGAAATGTCCAATTTCAGGAATCATGGCTATTTCAAGGTCTCGATGGTTTTTTGGGCCTGATCGACTGCGTGCTGCGCTTCGGGCGGCATATAGTTTTCATCGTGTTTGGCCAACACTTCAGTGGCCGTAAAGTGGCCGTCCTCGCCCAGCTTGCCTTGGGCGACAACGCCTTTGCCTTCGCGAAACAGGTCGGGCAAGATGCCGGTGTAGCTGACGCTGACTTCTTGTGCGGTATCGGTCACCAAAAAAGTAACGGTCAGGTCTTTGCGCTGCACCGAGCCGTCTTTGACCATGCCGCCGACCCGAAAGGTGCGGTTTTTGGGTGCTTCGCCAGAGGTGACTTGGCTGGGGCTAAAGAAGAAAACCAAGTTGCTTTCAAAGGCATTGAGCACCAAATAGGCAGACAAGGACACGGCAGCAACGCCACCCAAAATAATGGCGGCGCGCTTATGGCGAGGTTTCATGGAAAGTACCTTTAAAAACTGCGCGCAGAAGGTTCGCTGCGCAACGCACGCAATTCGTGCAGCACGGCTTTGCGCCGGCTTTGGATCAGCAGCGACTCAACCAGCATCACCAGCGCGGTGGCGCCAAAGCTGCCCCAGACATACAGGGCGTAGCCGCCCATAGCAAAAAATTCGGACACACTATTCCACTGCATTTTTGACCCACTCGGTATGGCGTTCACGGTCGAGGATGATGTTGCGCACCCGCGCCAACACGGCAGCGATGGTGTACATCCAAAAAGCGGCCACCATGATGAGCATCCCCCACAGCATGGGAGCGGCCATGGAGGGCGCACTGTTCAAAGAGACAGATGCACCTTGGTGCAAAGTGTTCCACCAAACGACAGAAAAATAGATGATGGGCACGTTCACCACACCAACCAGCGCCAGCACGGCGCCGGCTTTGTCGGCACGGCGCGGGTCGTCAATGCTGGACTGCAGCGCTAAAAAGCCCAGGTAGAGGAACAGCAAAATCAGCTCCGAGGTGAGCCGTGCGTCCCACACCCACCAAGTGCCCCACATCGGCTTGCCCCATAAAGCGCCAGTGATCAGCGACAAAAAAGCAAACAGCGCCCCGGTCGGCGCCAGTGCTGAGGCCAACATACCGGACAAGCGGGTGTTAAACGCCAACCCAATACCGGCCCAAGCAGCCATCACGATGTAGATAAACATCGACATTTGCGAGGCCGGCACGTGTACAAAAATGATGCGGTAGCCTTGGCCCTGCTGTGCATCGACCGGGGCGACAAAGAAAGAAATCCACAGCCCAATCAGCATCAACACCGTGGCCAGGGCGGTAAACCAAGGCCACAAACGGCCTGCCAAAAAGTAGAAATTTTGGGGCGATGAGTACTTAAACCAGTGAACAGCGGGGGTTTTCATTCCAGGGAAATTTTCAAAGCTGCCGTGGTGGCAAAAGGAGCAAAAAACAAAGAAAGCACCAGCAGTGCCGCTAATAAAGAGAGGTGTCCGCCAGCGCCCAAGCCGGCCGCATCGGCTTCAACCGCACCAGCGCCAAAAATGAGTACTGGAATGTAGAGCGGCAATACCAGCAATGACAGCAATACCCCCGCTCCGCGCACGCCCAAGGTGAGGGCGGCGCCAATGCCGCCGATAAGGCTCAGTGTGGGCGTGCCCAGCAGCAGCGACAGCATCAAAATACCCAGCGCACGGCCATCCAAGCCAAATTGCAGACCCAAAACCGGCGCCATCAGCACCAAGGGCAGGCCAGATAAAAGAAAGTGGGACAGGGCTTTGGCGGCGGCCAGCATGGGTAGCGGTGTCGGCGACAGCAGCATTTGCTCTAGCGAGCCATCGGCGTAGTCGGTGGCAAACAGGCGCTGCAACGAGAGCATGGCCGCCAGCAAGGCGCTGACCCACAACACGCCCGGCGCCATGCGCAGCAGCAGCGCCGACTCAGGCCCCACGCCCAGCGGAAAAAGGCTGGCGATGACCACGAAGAACACCAGCGGCGTCAGAACCTCTCCTTTTTGGCGCAGCGCCAGCGAAACCTCGCGCCGCAGAACCGCGAGCATGACGGCGCCGGCGTTCATTGGCTTGACTTGAGTCAATTTCATGCCTTTAGCTCCAAGATTTGCGCCGGCACAGATCCAATGTCCACATCTTGGTGGCTGGTTAACACCGCGATACCGCCGGTGGATAAATGCTGCGCAATCAGATCGGCCAGCAGACGAATGCCAGCGTGATCCATGGCGACAAAAGGCTCATCCAGCACCCACAGCGGGGCGTGGCTCAAAGCCAATCGCGACAAGGCGACGCGCCGTTTTTGTCCCTGCGACAGGTGGCGCACCAATTGCTGGCCGCGCCCACCAACGCCAAAACGGTGCAATAAATCATCCACGTGCGCCGCTTGCGGCTTAACGCCGGCCAGTGCGCAAGAAAATGCCAGATTTTCTTGGATAGTCATCGATTCTTGCAGCGCGTTAAGGTGGCCCAAATAGCATAAATCGCGGCGAAAAGCCTCCGGGGAGCTGCCAATGGACACGCCATTCCAAAAAATTGCACCTGATTCAACCGGGGCTAAACCACACACCATGCGCAGCAAACTGGTTTTGCCCACGCCATTGGCGCCGACGATATGCAGCCATTTACCAGACTCCACCGTGCAATCAACCCCCTGAAACAGCACGCGTCCACCCTTGCTACAAGCGAGATCATCGAAGACAAGGCGGGATGCACTTTTCAATTTCTGGTCATCCGGTGGAGAAAAAATCATTTGAAGGCAAGCATATTAAGGGCCGTAACGGTCGTAATGGCCAGCGATGGAAGCATATTGTCGCGTGAGGCACGGATAGTAATTTGATTGTTGTTTTTATAGTCATGTGGGATGAACATTTAACATGGATCAAGGACTAGATAGATCACCCCCACTGACAATGGGCCTACTCGAAACGATCTGTTGCAGCCGTCGCCGAGTCTCATCTCCGCCTTTCAGGGTGGGTTGGTTGCAAAAAAACTATGGAGTAAACACGATGACATTTCCCCGCCTTTCCGCCATCGCAGCAGTGGTGATGCTGACGGGTCTTGCCGGCCACGTCGTGGCACAAGAGAAGACTTCCCAAGCGCCGGCAATGACGGCCAGTGAAAAAGAAGCAGCCAAAAAAATCTATTTTGAGCGTTGCGCTGGCTGCCACGGTGTGTTGCGCAAGGGCGCCACCGGCAAAAACTTGGAGCCGCACTGGAGCAAGACGGATAAAGACGGCAAGACTACCGAAGGCGGCACGCTCGCTCTGGGTCAGTCGCGCCTAGAAAAAATCATCGGTTACGGTACCGATGGCGGCATGGTGAACTTTGACGACATTCTGACCAAGGAAGAGTTGTCGCTGATGGCCAAGTACATCCAGAACACACCGGATGTGCCACCAGAGTTCAGCCTCAAGGATCAAATGGATTCTTGGAAAGTCTTGGTTGCGGTCAAAGATCGCCCGACCAAGCAGATGAACAAGTACAACTTGAACAATATGTTCTCGGTCACCCTGCGTGATACCGGTGAAGTTGCACTGATCGACGGCGATACCAAAGAAATCCGCAGCATCGTCAAAACTGGCTATGCCGTGCATATTTCCCGTATGTCCGCTTCGGGCCGTTACGTCTACGTGATTGGCCGTGACGGTCGCGTGTCGCTCATCGACTTGTGGATGGAAAAACCAGGCGTTGTGGCTGAAGTCAAGATCGCTTTCGATGCGCGCTCGATCGATACCTCCAAGTTCAAGGGTTTTGAAGACAAATACGCCATTGCTGGCGGCTACTGGCCTCCGCAATACACCATCATGGAAGGCGACACACTCAAGCCGTTGAAAGTGGTTTCAACCCGTGGCGTGACCGTTGATGGCGAATACCACCCTGAGCCACGTGTGGCGTCCATCGTTTCTTCCTTCATCAAGCCTGAGTGGGTTGTCAACGTCAAGGAAACCGGCCAGATTCTGATGGTCGATTATTCCGACATCGAAAACTTGAAGACCACCACCATCGGTTCTGCCAAGTTCTTGCATGACGGCGGCTGGGACGCTTCCAAGCGCTACTTCTTGGTGGCCGCTAACGCCTCCAACAAGATCGCTGCCGTTGACACCAAGACCGGCAAGCTGGCCGCATTGGTCGACGTGGCCAAGATCCCGCACCCTGGTCGCGGCGCCAACTTCACGCACCCCACCTATGGCCCTGTGTGGGCAACGGGCCACTTGGGTGCAGATGTAGTGACGCTGATCAGCACCGCATCGGATGAAGCCAAGAACGCCCAGTACAAGAAATTCAACTGGACGGTGGTGCAAGAAGTCAAGCACGTTCCGGGCAACCTGTTCGTCAAGACACACCCCAAGTCGGAAAACCTGTGGGCTGACTCGGCACAGAACCCAGACAAGGACATCGCAGAGTCGGTGTCGGTTTGGAAGCTGAGCGATCTGTCCAAGCCATACAAAATTCTCCACGTCGCTAAGGACTCGGGCCTGCCTGAGACCAAAGCCGTGCGCCGCGCCGTGCATCCTGAGTACAGCGCTGACGGCACCGAAGTGTGGATCTCGCTGTGGGGCGGCAAGACCGACCAGTCCGCTATCGTGGTCTACGACGACAAGACTTTGACAGTGAAGAAAGTGATCACCGATCCGAAGATGATCACGCCAACTGGCAAATTTAACGTGTACAACACGCAACATGACGTCTATTGATTAGTCACGTTAATGTGAGATAGAGATGAAGAGGCCTTGGCCTCTTCATCTTGTGTATCTCCAATACGGTTTGAATGAAGTTCGGAGAACACGATGGCTGGAAAACTAGCAACTTTGTGGGCGAAATTGAAAAAACCGAGTGTTAAGTACTCGTTAATCAGTCTGTTGACTGTGGGTTTTTTCTCAGGAATATTTTTCTGGGGCGGCTTCAATACCGCCATGGAAGCAACTAACACGATGTCTTTTTGCATTTCTTGCCATGAAATGGAAGACAACGTCTATCAAGAATACAAAGAGACCATCCACTACACCAACCGCACCGGCGTACGGGCGGTGTGCTCTGACTGCCATGTGCCCAAGGACTGGACGCACAAAATGATCCGCAAGGTTCAGGCCAGTCGCGAGGTGTGGGGAAAAATCACTGGAACCATCGACACCAAAGAAAAATTCGAAGCCAAGCGCTTGGTTCTGGCCGAACGTGAGTGGGCACGTATGAAAGCATCTGATTCGCGTGAATGCCGTAACTGCCACAGTTTTGATAGCATGGACCCAGAAAAGCAAAAATTGCGGGGTGCCAAAATGCACAAAATTGCACAGGCAGAAAATCAGACTTGTATTGATTGTCACAAAGGCATTGCACACCACAAGCCTAAGGGCATGAAAGAAGACGAAGACGAAGACCTGTAAATTCGACAGACCTGTCAGCAATGCTTGGCAGGTCTTTTTCTCTTAATAGAAACAAGGAGCACACGATGAAAAAAAATATGATTTCCATGCTGTTCATGGGCTCGCTGATGGCCGTGGGTGCGCAGGTTGCTTTTGCAGCGCCTGACTGGAGCAAAGTCCCCAAGCGTGAGGTCAGCGTGTTTCACCCCGGCGTGACACCCATGGAGTGGATCGGTAAAAAATCAGCACACAGCGGTACCGCTGGCCTGAAAAAGGGCGAGACCTGCGTCGGTTGCCACGAAGAAAAGGGTAGCTTGAACTTCAACTTCAAGCGTTTGGCTGACAAAGAACTCGAACCCAAGGGCGCGCCTGCCACCATGGTGTACCCCGTCGCAGTGCAAGCCGCTTACGACGCCAGCAGCCTCTACATTCGCCTGACTTTCAAGGCCCCTCCTTCGGGCGGCGCTGACAAGAGCGACAAAGAAAACGAGCTCAAGGCCACCATGATGTTTCCCGACTCCAAGGTGCCATTGGCATCGCAGTTGGGCTGCTGGGCTTCTTGCCACGGTGATGCACGCACCATGCCAGGCGCCGACGACAAAAAGACCAAATACGTCAAAGACGGCTCCTATGAGCTGATGCAGTGGCGCAGCGCCAAGGGCGCTAAGGTCGGTGACGGCACGGTGACCACCGAGCGCAAAATGGAAGGCGGCAGTTTGGGCGCCAAGGCCGAAGGCACCAAGGCCGGCGACACCTACACCATCACCTTCACGCGCAACAATCCGGGCGAAGGCAAAGTACTGCCTTTCGGTCTGGCTATCCATGACGACCACGCCAGTGGCCGCTTCCACCATGTGTCGCTGGGCTACACCTTGGGCATTGGCGCTGATGCCGACATCAAGGCCACCAAGCAATAAGCGTTAAGCACTGAGCAACTCACTGTTTCACCGTTACCCCCAATAAAAAATGCCGGTTTTACCGGCATTTTTTATTGGGGGTAACGGTTTAGGTTTATTTGGTGCCAAAAATCCGATCGCCCGCATCGCCTAGACCCGGCAAGATGTAGCCGTGCGCGTCCAAGCCTCGGTCGATGGCAGCGGTGTAGATGGGCACGTCAGGGTGCGCTGCTTGCAAGGTAGCAATGCCTTCAGGCGCAGCCAGCAGGCAGACAAATTTGATCGATTTGGGCTGGGTTTGCTTCAGCCGGGACACGGCGGCAGCTGCCGAGTTCCCGGTGGCCAGCATCGGATCGACAACGATGATGTCGCGCTCGCGCATCTCAGAGGGCATCTTGAAGTAGTACTCAACCGGTTGCAGTGTCGCTGGGTCGCGGTACAGGCCAATATGGCCAACACGGGCACCAGGAATCACACTCAACATACCGTCCAGAAAACCATTACCAGCGCGCAGTATCGACACCAGCACCTGTTTTTTGCCGTCAATGACATAGCCGGTGGTAGTTTCCATTGGGGTTTCTATCTCAATAGCTTGCAACGGCATATCGCGCGTGACCTCATAGGCCATCAGCGTGCTCAATTCACCCAGCAAGCGGCGAAAACTGTTGGTACTGGCATCTTTGCGGCGCATCAAGGTCAGCTTGTGCTGTACCAGCGGGTGGGTGATGACGTGGACGTTGCTCATGAGAATTGAATGGCGAGGGGCAAGAAAAGATGGCGGTGTTGGCGCTAGGGATGGGCTCAATCGGCCAGAAAACGGGCGTAGCGGGCCAAGTCGACGTTGCCGCCGCTGATGACGATGCCCACGCGGGCGCCGGCGATGTCGATGCCGCCGTGGCGAGCGCCAGCCAAGGCCAGCGCGCCAGTCGGTTCAACCACGTTTTTCATGCGCTCGGCAAAAAAGCGCAGCGATTGCATCAGCTGCAAATCGCTGACGGTGACGATTTTTTGGCCGGGTTGGTTGACGATGTCGAACACCAACGGCCCCAGGCTTTGTGCTTGCGCGCCGTCGGCAATGGTGCGCGGCATGGGAATGCGCACAATGCTGCCGCTTTGCAGCGATTGTTGGGCATCGTTGGCCGTTTCAGGCTCCACGCCGATCACGGTGCAGTCGGGCGCCATGGCCTGTGCTGCCAGCAAGCTGCCAGCCAGCAGGCCACCACCGCCGACAGCGACGAATAAATAATCCAGTCGCGGTACTTCTTCAAACAGCTCGGCCGCTACCGTGCCTTGGCCAGCGATGACGTGTGGGTGCTCAGACGGCGGCACCAGCGTCATGCCGCGCTCGTGGGCAATGCGCTGGCTGATGGCTTCGCGGTCTTCGGTGTAGCGGTTGTAGGTGACCACTTGGGCGCCGTATTCGCGCGTGGCGGCCATTTTGGAGGCCAGCGCGTCTTCGGGCATGACGATCAGCGCTGGAATATCCAGCAGGCGTGCCGCCAAAGCGATGGCTTGGGCGTGGTTACCGGCGGAAAACGCCAACACCCCGCGCTTGCGCTGCTCGTCGCTGAACTGCTCTAGCGTATTAAAGGCACCGCGCAACTTGAAACTGCCTGTGCGTTGAAAATTCTCGCACTTGAAAAACAATTGCGCTCCGACCCGCACATCGGCTGTGCCCGATCGCAGCACGGGCGTGCGGTGCGTCAGGCCTTTAATGCGGGCGGCGGCAGCAACAACATCTTGGGCGGTGGGCGGGGTCAGAGTGGGCAAATTCATGGCGGCATCGTCGATCGCTAAGGTGCAGTGGCACGGGTAGTCAATCATACGCCGGGATCGGGCAATTTGAGGTCAAACAGGCCTCTAGCGCTTATCTAGCAAGCGCTGTTAGCTATTGTTTTTGATGTTTGCCGCCGGTGCGCTTGGGCCCGCGTGTTCAGCCCAAAGCGCTGAACGATTGCAGTGCGGCCAGCGGCGCAAATTCGCCCGCCCGGCGCTGCTGCATGGCAGTGACCGATTCGCGCACGTGTTGGTTGCTCCAAATAGCGCTTTGCAGCCAGCCCATTTGGCGCAGGCTGTCGTCCACCGTGTGGTCGCGCGCGTAATGGATGGCTTGTTTGCTGCCCCAAATGGCCACCGGGGGCTTGGCGGCAATCTCTTGCGCGCACTGCAGCGCGCCTGCCAGCAGCGCCTCAGGCGTGTCGAACACCGCATTCACCAAGCCATAGTTCAGCGCCTGCGCCGCTGGCAGGCGCCGGCCGGTGTAGGCCAGCTCTTTGACCACGCCCAGCGGCATCAGTTTGGGCAGGCGTTGCAGCGTGCCCACATCAGCCACCATGCCGATGTTGATTTCTTGGATGCAAAAGAAGGCGTCTTGCGTGGCGTAGCGAATGCACGCCGCCGTCACCATGTCCACCGCGCCGCCAATGCAGCCGCCTTGGATGGCCGCAATCACCGGAATGCGCAAATTTTCTAGCCGCGTGAAGGTGGCCTGCATATCGGTCAGCAAGTCAAAAATGGCAGCGCGCCCTTCTGGGCTTTGGTCGTCCATGGCGACTGCGCCAGCAAACACTTCTAGCGCCATACCGGCAGAAAAATGTTTTCCGGTACTGCTGATGACCAGTGCGCGTGCTTGGCCGCTTTGGTGCAACTGCGCCAGCACGGCGTCCAGCTCGCGCCAAAAGGTCGGGTGCATGGTGTTCATGGCCTCTGGGCGGTTGAGCACCAGATGGGCGACATGGTCGGTGGTGGTGAGGGTGAAGCAGGTGAGAGAGTTCATGGCCGCACTGTAGGCGGGCAGCGGCTCTGGCTCCAGTCGCTTGGGTGACGCAGCGCGGGGGTGAAAATAATGGTCAAATCGGCCTCAAATGCCCGCTGGACAAGCGCTAGCAGCTATCAAAAAAGATGTTTTTAACTTCAGCGCTTGCGCCCGCCAAAGATGCTGCCCAGCACGCCGCGCAAAATCTCGCGCCCCAACGAAGTGCCCATGGTACGTACCGCCGACTTGGCCATGGTTTGCGCCAGTCCGTCGCGTTGTCCGCCGCGCGGGCCGGTGCTGCCAAACAGCACATCGCTGAGCCCGCCGAGCAGGCCGGCGTCTTCAGTCTGTGCTGGGGCGTTATTTTTGCCCGCGCCTTTGCCATTGCCATTGGCCGGCTGCGCGCTGGCGGTGCGCGCTTGCAGCATTTCGTAGGCCGATTCGCGGTCTACCGCTTTTTCATAGATGCCCGCGACCAGCGAGTTTTGCAGCAGCGCTTGGCGCTGCTGCGGCGCAATTGGGCCGATTTGGCTGCCGGGCGGCAATACGTAAACGCGCTCGGTGATGCTGGGGCGGCCTTTGGCGTCCAAAAAACTGACCAGCGCCTCGCCCACGGCCAGCTCGGTGATGGCGCGCTCGATGTCCAAACCGGGGTTTTGCCGCATGGTGGTGGCAGTCGCCTTGACGGCTTTTTGGTCGCGCGGCGTAAACGCCCGCAGCGCGTGCTGCACGCGGTTGCCCAGCTGTGCCAGCACGCTGTCGGGAATGTCCAGCGGGTTTTGCGTGACAAAGTACACGCCCACGCCCTTGGAGCGCACCAGCCGCACCACCAGCTCGATGCGCTCAATCAGCACCTTGGGCGCGTCGTTGAACAAAAGATGGGCTTCGTCAAAAAAGAACACCAGCTTGGGTTTTTCGGGGTCGCCAATCTCGGGCAATTGCTCAAACAGCTCGGACAGCAGCCACAGCAAAAAAGTGGCGTACAGGCGCGGTGCATTCATTAGCTTGTCAGCGGCCAAGATGTTGACCATGCCGTGGCCGTTGCCGTCGGTTTGCATCAGGTCTTCGATGTTGAGCATCGGCTCGCCAAAGAACTGCTCGCCGCCTTGGGTTTGGATTTGCATCAGCGCGCGCTGGA
>JAGNSH010000136.1 GCA_017988165.1 Giesbergeria sp.
CGATGGCGGTAGTGCGCCGGGCGGCGCGCTCGCGCTGACCCAAGTGCGCCAGCAGCAGGGCGTCGGCACTGCCCACAGGGCGGGGCAGGGTGAAGCGTTTACCGGGGGGGAGTTTGGGGAGATCCATGCGCTGCGTCACTGCCATTCAATCAACAAAGGGGAGCCGGCGATTTTAGAATGCCCGCATGACCGATACCGTCGCCCTTCCTTTGCCCCTTCCCGTCGCACATTCTGCGGCGGCGGGCCTGCCCCTAGCGGCGCGTTTTTGGGCGCTGATTCCTTGCGCCGGCATTGGTGCGCGCGCTATGGAGTTGCCAGCAGTGCCAGCAGAGCCCGCCGCGCTGGCCAAGCAATACCAAGCGGTCGCCGGCAAGCCGCTGGTGCTGCACACGCTGGCTGCTTTTGCTGCGGTGGGGCGCCTGCACGCCACGCTGGTGGCGGTGGCGCCAGGGGACCATTTTTTGGATGCCTACGCGGCGCAGTTGTCGTTTTTTGTCGCTGCTTGCGGTGGCCCAACGCGCGCTGACACCGTGCTGGGCGGCCTGCGTGAGCTGCGCCAGCGCGGCGCTGCTGAGCGCGATTGGGTGCTGGTACACGACGCCGCACGCTGCCTGATTACGCCCGAGCAAATCGACGCCCTGATCGACGCCTGCGCCGCCGATGCCGTTGGCGGTCTGCTGGCGCACAAGCTGGCCGATACCTTAAAGACCGCCTTGGCCGGGCCCAACGGCATCCGCGTGTCTTCCACCGTCGATCGCAGCGACAAATGGCTGGCGCAAACGCCGCAGATGTTCCGCTTGGGCGCTTTGCAAGAGGCTATCGAAAAAGTGGGCGCCGCCGTTACCGACGAGGCCAGCGCGATGGAGGCGATCGGCCTGCACCCGCTGCTGGTGCCCGGCAGCGCGCTGAACTTCAAAGTGACCTATCCGCAAGACTTTGTGCTGGCGCAAGCGGTGCTGGCGCAGCGTGCGCATGGCGGCACGCTAGACCGCTTTGGCGGCGAGCGCGGCCAAGTCAGTGATATTCCGGCAAAAACTATTTTTTGATACGCAGCGGTTGGCCGTTAAGCAAGGACTTGAGATGAATTTCAGAATTGGCGAAGGCTGGGACATTCACGCACTGGTGCCCGGGCGCGCGTTGGTGCTGGGCGGTGTGTGTATCCCCCACAGCGCCGGCCTGCTGGGCCATTCCGATGCCGATGTGCTGCTGCACGCCATCACCGATGCGCTGTTGGGCGCGGCGGCGCTGGGCGATATTGGCACGCATTTTCCGGACACCGACGCCGCGTTTCGCGGTGCCGACTCTGTCGTGCTGCTGACCGAAGCGGCGCGGCGCGTGCGGGCGCAAGGCTTTCAGATTGGCAACATCGACAGCACCGTGGTGGCGCAGGCGCCGCGTTTGGCAGCGCACATTCCACAAATGCGCGTGCGCATCAGTGCAGCGCTGGACTTAGCAATAGACCAAATCAACATCAAAGCCAAAACCGCCGAGCGCCTTGGTCCGGTTGGGCAAGGGCTGGCAATGGAAGCGCGGGCGGTGGTGTTGTTGCTGCGCAGCTAAAAAACAGCTGAAAAACTACTTTGGCGCTACGCCTGGCGGCAAATTGCGCTTGGTGTGCGGGCGCTGTAAGCGGTTTTGCGGATCGGCGCCGTCGGGCAGACCCTGGGCTTGTTTGAGTTGGATATGCGCCACCATGCCGCCGCTGCTGGAGTTGGCCAGCGCAAAAATGCCGCCCATGCGCTGAATGGTTTTGTCGACAATCGACAAGCCCAAACCGGCCCCCGCCGCCGCAGTGCGCGCTGAGTCGCCGCGAAAGAACGGCTTGGTCAGGTTGGACAACTGTTCGGGCGGCACGCCGGCGCCGTGGTCGCGCACCTTGATCAGCACCCAGTTTTCGCGCCCTTTGGCGCTGATCTCGACCCGCGTCACGCTGGTGCCGGGGGTTTTGCCGTAGCGGCGCGCGTTTTCTAGCAGGTTCGAAATAATGCGCGCCAACTCCACTTCGTCAGCCAACACGTGCAGGTCTTCGGGCACGGACATAGCGATTTGCAGCTCGCGGTGGTCTTGCACCGCATACATACAAGACGACAGCACGCTGTGCAAATTGATGGGGCTCAAGGTGACGTGATCGGGGCGCGCGTAGTCCAAAAATTTGTCGATGGTGGCGTCTAGCTGCACGATGTCAGCCACCATGTGCTCGCGGGCGGTTTCGTCGGAGACGCTCATCTCGGTCTCTAGCCGCAGCCGCGCCAGCGGGGTGCGCAGGTCGTGCGAGATGCCGGCCAGCATCACGGCGCGGTCTTGCTCTAGCTTGGCCAGCTTTTGCGCCATGCGGTTAAAGCCGATATTGACCTCGCGAATTTCGCTGGTGACGGCTTCTTCGTCCAAGCGGCTGGCAGCAAAATCGCCGTCGCGCACCCGGTTGGTGGCGTAGGACAGCTGCTTAAGCGGGCGGTTTATCAAGCCGGCAATCACGGCAGCGCCGGTCAGCGACAAAGCCGCCGCAGTGATCAACCACACCAGCCAAGTGCGGCCCTCGGCCGGGCTAAAGCGCGACCTGTCCATCAGCAGCCAGTTGGGGTCGCCATTGATGCTAAAGCCGACCCACAGACCGTTCTCGCCGTTGACGCGGGCCGCGACGACGGTGTCATCACCCAAGCGGCGCTTGAGCTCTTCGGTCATGCGCAGGCTCAGGTCAGAGTCGTCAAGCAATTCAAATTTGTCTTGGGGCTCGCGCGGCAAGATGCGCACGCCCTCTTGGTCGGCCATGGTTTTGACCAGCGAGACGCGCGCAATCGGGTCGGCATAGACCAGCGCGGCGCGGCTCAGGTTGACCAGCGAGGCAATTTGCTGCGCGGTGTACAGCGTGCGCGGCTCAAACTCTAGGGCGCGCAAAGTTTGTAGCCACGCCAAAATGCTGCCCACCAGCAGCAGGCCGAGCAAAAAGAAGGTGCGCCAAAACAAGTTCAGCCCGACGCGCGTGCGCTGGTCGCGCGGGTGAATGCGCTGCTCCAGCGGCGCCGGACTGGTGCCTTCGTAGTCGAAGTCGTGGTGGGAGGTCATAGGCGCCAGTGTGCTGATTTAGCCCGCACCGTCCGGCACAAACACGTAGCCCACGCCCCAGACGGTCTGGATGTAGCGCGGCGCGGCGGCGTCTTCTTCAATCAGCTTGCGCAGGCGCGAGACTTGCACGTCTAGGCTGCGGTCAAACGGCTCAAACTCGCGCCCGCGTGCCAACAGCGCCAGTTTTTCGCGCGACAGCGGCTGGCGCGGGTGGCGCACCAAGGCTTTGAGCATGGCGAATTCGCCGGTGGTCAGTGGCAGCTCTTCGCCGCTTTTTTGCAGCGCGCGCGTGCCTAGGTCAAAGGTGAAGGGGCCAAAGGTGACGACTTCGTTGTCGCTGGACGGCGCGCCCGGCGCTTCGTGCGCGGGCCGGCGGCGCAGCACCGCGTGGATACGCGCCAGCAGTTCGCGTGGATTGAAGGGCTTGCCCAGATAGTCATCGGCGCCCACTTCGAGGCCGACGATGCGGTCCACGTCCTCGCCCTTGGCCGTGAGCATGATGATCGGCGTGCGGTCGTTGGCCGAGCGCAGGCGCCGGCAAATGGACAGGCCGTCTTCGCCCGGCATCATCAAGTCCAGCACGATCAGGTCGACGGTATCGCGCAACAAAATGCGGTTGAGCGCTTTACCGTCTTCGGCCACCATGACCTCAAAACCTTCTTGCGTCAGGTAGCGGCGCAGCAGGTCGCGGATGCGCGCATCGTCGTCCACGACCAAAATTTTGTCAGCGCGATTGCTTGGGCTTGCCATGTCAGTACCTTCATCCAATTTGTAACAACGGCCATTGTTACCAATTTGGATGGCAAAGGGCCTTTTTTTGGCGCAGGCTGACGCACAGTTACATTTTTTGCCTGCGCCCTACAGGCGTTTATCAGCGCGCTACAGACGGCAACCGGGCTTTACACGCGCAGGCCATTTGCGCGGTATGGTGTCGCTCAGTGCATCTTTACTAAAGGCTTTAAACATGAAAAATACTATCAAATGGATAGCTGCTGGCGCAGTGCTGGCGGGCGCTAGCAGCGTTTTTGCTCAAAATATGGCAGCACCCGTGCCGCACAACGTAGTGCAGTTGTCGGCCAGCGGATCGGTCGATGTGCAGCAAGATTTATTGGTGCTGACGCTCAGCACCGCGCGCGACGGCAAAGACGCCGCCATGGTGCAGTCGCAATTGCGCCAAGCGCTCGACGCTGCCGTGCTGGAGGCGCGCCGCCACGCCGAGCCGGGGCAAATGGAAGTGCGCACCGGCAATTTCAGCCTGTTTCCGCGCTACAGCCAAAACAGCCAAATCAGCGGCTGGCAGGGCAACACCGAGCTGGTGCTAGAAGGGCGCGACTTTGCCCGCATCACCAGCACCGCGGCGCGCATCACCAGCATGTCGATTGCGCAGGTGGCGTTTTCGCTCAGCCCGCAGCAGCGCAGCAAGGTCGAGCGCGACGCGCAAACGCTGGCGATTGAAAACTTTAAAACCCAAGCGGCCGACCTGACGCGCGCCTTTGGTTTTGCCGACTACACGCTGCGCGAGGTTTCGGTCAACAGCAACAGCTACGCCCCCGGCCCGCGCCCGCGCATGATGGCGATGGAGGCCAAGTCGGCCATGGTCGGTGACTCGCCGATTGCCGTCGAAGCCGGCAAAAGCACGGTGACGGTGAACGTCTCTGGCTCGGTGCAAATGCGCTGAAAAGTGCGCTGCGGCCACAAAAAAGCCCCTGAAAAGGGGCTTTTTATATCAAAACGGCCTCTAGCCCTTTAGATATAAGCGCTAGTAGCTATTAATTTGATAGTAAATTAATCGTCAATAAACTAATAAATACCGTGCTTATTGCGCCGCCCAGCCGCCGTCCATGTTCCACGCCACGCCGCGCACGTTGTTGGCGCCGGGTGAGCAAAAGAACACTGCCAAGTCGCCCAGCTCTTCGGGCGTAGTGAATTGCATGGACGGCTCTTTTTCGCCCAGCAGCAGCTTGATGGCCTCTTCGTTGGAGATGCCATGCTCGGCCGCCTTGGCGTCGACCTGCTTTTGCACCAGCGGCGTCAGCACCCAGCCGGGGCAAATGGCGTTGCAGGTGATGCCGGTGGTGGCGTTTTCCAGCGCCGTCACCTTGGTCAGGCCGACAATGCCGTGTTTTGCCGCCACATAAGCCGATTTTTGCGCCGAGCCCACCAAACCATGCACCGAAGCGACGTTGATGATGCGGCCCCACTTTGCCGCCTGCATGGCCGGCAGCGCCAGGCGCGTGGTGTGAAAGGCGCTGCTCAGGTTGATGGCGATGATGGCGTCCCAGCGCTCGGGCGGAAAGTCCTCGACGCGCGCGACGTGCTGGATGCCGGCGTTGTTGACCAAAATATCCACCCGGCCAAACTGCGCCGCGCTGTAGTCAAACATATCGGCAATATCCGCCGCACGCGACATATCAGCGCCGTGGTACTGCACCGATACTGCGCCGGCGCCGCTGTGCGCGGCGGCCAGCACCTCGGCGCGTGGCCCTTCGACGTCGCCAAAGCCGTTGAGCACAATGTTGGCGCCTTGGCGCGCCAGCGCTTTAGCGATACCCAGACCAATACCGCTGGTCGAACCGGTGATGAGGGCAGTTTTGCCTTTAAGCATGAGAAGTCTCCGAATGAATTACGATGCACCGCAAC
>JAGNSH010000137.1 GCA_017988165.1 Giesbergeria sp.
GGTGTGACATACAGGTTGATGATCGAGCCCAGCTCTTTTTCACGCACCACCGAGAGCGCCGTGAGCATGGCCGGTATCAGCATCAGCAGCAGCGGAATCACGGCCGGCACCATGGCGGGCAGGCTTCGCACGTCGGGGTTGTAGCGAAAGCGGGTCTCGACCGAGCTGGCCGCCGCCAGCCGCACGCCCAGCCGTTGCTGCGCCAGGTCGGCCAGCCACGTCAGGTGGATGGCTTGGACGTAGGCGCGTATGGTTTCGGCGCGCATCGGCATGGCACCGTCCACCCACGCACCAATGTGGCCGGTGCGGCCATGCTTCAGATCGACGGCAAAACCGGGCGGAATTTCGATGGCCAGCGACAGTTCGCCGCTGCGCATCCGCCGGTCGAGGTCGGCGTAGTCGGTAATGGGCGCTCGTTCAAGAAAATAGCGCGAGCCAGACAGGTTGAGCGTGTAGTTTTGGCTCAACGTGGTTTGGTCGTGGTCGAGCACCGCGTAGGAAAGGTTCTCCACGTCCAAGCTGATGCCGTAGCCAATGATGAACATCAGCAACACCGTGCCCAGCAGCGCCAGCGTGGCGCGCACCGGGTCGCGTTGCAGCTCCAGTGTTTCGCGCCACATATAGCTCAGTGCGCGGGCAAAGCTGAACAGCCGCCGCCGTGGCGGCGCGCTGCTGGCGGGTTGGTTGTCGGCGGGTTCTTGCGCCACCGGTGCCGCTGTCGCAGCGGTGCTGTCGGGGGTGTCGGAGGCGTCTTCTAAGTAGCCAATGAAGGCTTGCTCCAGCGAGTCGGCACCGCGCTGCTGGACGATATTCGCTGGGGTATCGCTGACCAGCACCTTGCCGGCGTGCATCAGCGAGATGCGGTCGCAGCGCTCGGCCTCGTTCATGAAGTGGGTGGAGATAAAAATGGTGACGTGGTCGCGGCGCGAAAGCGCGATCAGCAGCCGCCAGAAGTTGTCGCGCGCCACCGGATCGACGCCCGAGGTCGGCTCGTCCAAGATCAGCATCTCTGGCCGGTGCACCATCGCCACCGCCAATGACAGGCGCTGGCGCAGACCCAGCGGCAGCGCTTCGGGCAGGCTGGCCTGTACCTCTTGCAGACCAAAGCGCGCCACCATTTCTTGCACCCGCGCGGCCACTTCGGCCTCGGGGACGTGGAACAGGCGCGCGTGCAGCACCAAGTTTTGCAGCACCGTTTGCTCGCCATACAGCGAAAACGCCTGCGACATATAGCCGACGCGGCGTCGGGTGTCGATGTCTTTGGAATCGACCTTTTGGCCAAACAGCCACGCTTCGCCTTCACTGGCCGGCAGCAGGCCGGTCAGCATTTTCATGGTGGTGGATTTGCCGCAGCCGTTGGAGCCGAGAAAGCCAAAAATTTCACCCCGGCGGATGCGAAAGTCCACCTGATCGACGGCGACAAAATCGCCAAAGCGCATGGTCAGGCCTTTGGCCTCGATGGCGACTTGGGCGTCGTCGTCCAGTGCCAGCGGCGCAATCTGCACTGCCTCGTGGCCGCGCTTCTTGTCTTCTGGCAACAGTGCGACGAAGGCTGCTTCGAGGGTGTGCGTGCCGGTTTGCTGCAGCAGCTCGTGCGGCGCGCCGGTGGCCAGCACTTGGCCATCGTCCATCGCCACCAACCAGTCAAAACGCTGGGCTTCGTCCATGTAGGCGGTGGCCACCACCACGCTCATTTGCGGGCGTTGGCGGCGAATGCTGGCAATCAAATCCCAAAACTGGGCGCGGGCCAGCGGGTCTACGCCGGTGGTTGGCTCGTCCAAGATGAGCAAATCAGGGTCGTGGATCAGCGCGCAGCACAGGCCAAGCTTTTGCTTCATGCCGCCCGAGAGCTTGCCGGCTGGCCGCGCCAGAAATGGCCGCAGGCCGGTGCTATCGGTCAGGCGGTCGATGCGCCTGCGCCGCTCAGCGGCGTTGTGGCCAAACAGGCGGGCAAAAAATTGCAGGTTCTCTTCCACCGACAGGGTCGGGTAGAGGTTTTTGCCCAGCCCTTGGGGCATATAGGCAATGCGCGGGCAGATGGCCTCGCGGTGGCGGGTGCTGCGCATATCACCGCCCAGCACCGTCACGCTACCCTCTTGCAGTGCGCGCGCGCCAGCCAGCAGCGCCAGCAGGCTGGATTTGCCAACGCCGTCGGGGCCGATCAGCCCGACCATGCGCTGGGCAGGAATGTCGAGGCGGATACCGGCCAGCGCCACGGTTTTGCCGTAGCGCAGGCGCACACCGTCCACTTGGATGACGCAGTCGGGTGCTAGCGCCATGCCTTACTCCGGCAGCTTGACGGCAAGGTGGGCGGGCCAAGGGGCCGCTGCATCGATCTGGATCCACGCCACGCCGGGCAGGCCGGTTTTGACCAGCTGTAGATGCTTTTGCAGCAGCTCCGGCGCAATTTGGGCTTTGACGCGGAACATCAGTTTTTGCCGCTCGCTGGCGGTCTCAACCGTTTTGGGCGTGAACTGTGCGGTGCTGGCGACAAATGACACTTGTGCCGGAATGACCAGATGGGGCGCGGCGTCAAGCACGATGCGCACCTCGCCGCCCAGCGCCAGTTTGCCGGCGGCGGCTTCGGGCAAAAAGAAGGTCATGTAGACGTCCGACAAGTCCACCAGATTGAGCACTTTGCCGCCCGCGCCAATCACCTCGCCCGGTTGGGCAATGCGGTACTGCACCCGGCCACCGCGCGGCGCGGTCAGGGCGCTGTCGTCCATGTCGGCTTGGATGCGCGCCACCGAGGCTTGGGCGGCGGTGACGCTGGCGCGGGCACCGGTGACTTGGGTGCGCGTGGCGACGATGGCGGCCTGTGCGGCATCGACTTGGGCCTTGGCCGCTACCAAAGCGGCTTGGACGCTGCGTTCGCGGGCGCGGTCGTCGTCCACTTCTTGTTCGGATGAGGCACCCTCGCGCACCAGCGTTTGTGAGCGCGCCAAGCGGCGCTGCGCGGCGTCGAGTTCGCTTTGGCGCTGGGCTACCAACGCCAAGAGGGCGCGCTTGTCGCTGTCGCGCACTGCCACCAAGGCCTCGGCGCTGGCCACCCCGGCCACGGCCTGCTGCTGGCGGGCCACAGCTTCGGCGCGCATGGCTTCGAGCGTGCCCACCTGCATGTGCGCCAGCACTTGGCCGGCGCTGACGAAGTCGCCTTCTTTGACGGCGATGTCTGTGATGCGGCCGCCGAGCTTGGCGGCGACGTCGATTTCGGTCGCCTCAATGCGGCCATTGCCGCTGGCAAAGCCTGCACCCGGCCCGCTGGTGCGCAGCTGCGTCCAAGCATAGGCACCAGCGCCGAGTGCGGCGGCAACGATAACGGCGGCGATCAAGTGATTTTTATTAAGGGATGTCATGGTGTCTTTGGCGTGCAGCTTCAGGGGGCGCAAGGCGGGCAGGGCGTGCGGGGCGCGGCGTTGGCCGGCGCAGTGGGCGCTGGCGTGCCGCCACCCAGCGCGGCATACAGGCTGACTTGGCTCGACAACAGCGCACGGCGCAGTTGCACGCTTTGCTGTTCGGCGACCAGCAGGTCGCGCTGGGCGTCCAGCACCTCAAGAAAGCTGGCCGAGCCGTTGTCGTAGCGCAGCTGGGACAGGCGCGCGCGTTCGGTTTGCGCTGCTTGGGCGTCTTGGGCAATGGCCAGTTGGCGTGCCAGCCATTGGCGCGCAGCCAGTGCGTCGGACACATCGCGAAAGGCGCCCTGCACCGTTTTCTCGTAGTTCGCCACGGCCAAGTCGCGCCGCACTTCGGTCAGGTTGAGGTTGTTGCGCAGCCGCCCGCCGTTGAAGATCGGCAGCGAGATGCTGGGCGCGAAGCTCCAAATGGAACTGCCGCTGTCAAACAAACCGCCCAATTCGGCGCTGGCTGTACCCAACGAACTGGTCAGGGCAATGCGCGGAAAAAAGGCAGCGCGCGCAGCACCAATCTGGGCGTGCGCCGCGCGCAACTGGTGCTCGGCGGCGACGATGTCGGGGCGCTGCGTTAGCAAGTCGGACGGCAGGCCGGCGGGCAGCGGGGCCATTTGCAGTGCCGCCAAGCGGGTGGGCGACGAAGTTAGTGCGACGGGTGCGCCGACCAGCAGCGTCAGCGCATGGGCTTGTTGGGCGCGTGCCAGTTCCAGTTGCGCCACCAAGGACTGTGCTTGGTTCAGCAGGGTTTGGATTTGCATCAGGTTCAGGCGTGAGGCCGAGCCCACTTCGACGCGGCGCGTGAAGATGCGCAGGCTCTCTTGGCGGCTGGCGCTGCTTTGCTGGGCCAGTGCCAGCCGCTCGTCCAATTCGCACAGCGTCAGGTAGCTGTTGGCGACTTGGGCGATCAGGCTGACGGTGACGGCGTGCTGCGCCGCTTCGGTGGCCAGATAGTTCTCTAGGGCGGCATCGCGCAGGCTGCGCACGCGGCCCCAGAAGTCAATCTCCCAGCTGGCCAGTCCCAAGCCGACTTGGTATTGGCTGCTGAACAAGGGCTGGCGGGTCAGGTTCAAGTCGTCCGGCGTGCGGCTGCGGTTGGCACCCATTTGGCCGTTCAGATTGGGCAGCAGATCGGCGCGTTGGATGCCGTAGGCGGCGCGCGCCTCTGCCACGCGCAAGGCGGTGATGTGCAGATCGCGGTTGTGTTCCAGTGCCTGCGCCAGCAGTGCTTGCAGCTGCGGGTCGGCAAAGTAGCTGCGCCAAGCGGGGCGCTCACGGGTGCTGGCATCGCTGCTGGCGACAGCCTCCAAGGCGTAGCGTGGCGCGACTGGCAATACGGGGGTGGCATACGGCGGTGCGAGGGATGTGCAACCTGCCAGCACCAAGGCGGCTGCGGCCAAGGCGTGCGCCGCAGGGCGAGAAGCAAAATTCTTGGCGAGCATAGAGAAAGATTCACGTTCGCCGAGGGCGAAACAAGAAGCTAGTAGAAACCCTAGATTCTAGCGCGAATGGGGTCGAAGTAGAGACACCTGTGCGACAGCGCCTGTCGTTTGCTGGCCGGCTGAGGCCGCTTGGTTACGCAAAGTGGTCGAACGAGGCGTAGCGCTGCGTGACGGGTTGGCCGTGGGCATCGATCAGGCGCAGACCGGGCGCGGCTTCAATCGTGCCGATGCGCGTCACTGGCGTGGCGCTGGCCAATGCGGCGGCGGCGATGGCACTGCGCTGTGCCGGGGCGGCGGTGAATACCAGCTCGTAATCGTCGCCACCGGCCAGCGTGCATTGCGCTAGTAATTCAGTATCAAATTGGCCTGTAGCGCTTATGTGGTGTGCGCTAGCAGCTATTAAATTAATAGTGCTTGCAGTGTCCACACAAGCGCCCACGCCCGAGGCGCGCAGGAGGTGGCCCAAGTCGCCGAGCAAACCGTCGCTGACGTCGATGGCGCTGTGCGCAATGCCGCGCAGCGCTTGGCCCAAGGCGACGCGCGGTGTCGGGGCTTCGAGGCGCAGGCGGGCGGCGGCCAGCGCCTCGGGTGTCAGCGTGATGCGCCCTTGCAGGGCTTGCAGCGCCAAGCGGGCATCGCCCAGCGTGCCGCTGGCGTAGATGTCATCGCCGACGCGTGCGCCGCTGCGCAGCAGGGCTTGGCCGCGTGGGACTTCGCCCAGCACGGTGATGCAGATGTTGAGCGGCCCTTGCGTGGTGTCGCCGCCGACCAGTTCGCAGCCGTGGGCATCGGCCAGTGCCAGCAGGCCGCGCGCAAACGGGGCCAGCCACGCGGCAT
>JAGNSH010000138.1 GCA_017988165.1 Giesbergeria sp.
GCCCGCTGGTGCCGCCCAGCAAAAAGCCGCGCGCCTGCATGTCGCCCGCCGCCCAAGCCAAGTCGCCCACGCGCTGAAAGCCGAACATCGAGTAGTACACGTAAAACGGAATCATGATCCGGTTGCTGGTGCTGTAGCTGGTCGCCGCGGCAATCCAGCTGCTGATGCCGCCGGCCTCGTTGATGCCTTCTTGCAGGATTTGGCCTTTTTTGTCCTCGCGGTAATACATCACCTGGTCTTTATCGACCGGGGTGTATTGCTGGCCTGCCGGGTTGTAGATGCCGATCTGGCGGAACAAGCCTTCCATGCCAAAGGTGCGCGCCTCGTCCACCAAAATCGGCACCACGCGCGGGCCCAGCGCCGGGTCGCGCAGCAGTTGCGTCAAAAAGCGCACATAGGCTTGGGTGGTCGATATTTCGCGGCCTTCGGTGGTGGCTTCGAGCACGGCTTTGAAGGTCTCCAGCGCGGGAATGGTGAACTGCTCGTCGGCCTTGACGCGGCGCTTGGGCAAGTAGCCGCCCAGCGCTTGGCGGCGTTCGTGCAGGTAGCGCATTTCGGGCGTGTCGTCGTCGGGCTTGTAAAACGGCAGGTCAGCGATTTGGCTGTCAGGAATCGGGATGTTGAAGCGGTCGCGGAAGGCTTTGATGTCCTCGTCGCCCAGCTTTTTGGTCTGGTGAACGGTGTTTTTGCCCTCGCCCACTTTGCCCATGCCAAAGCCTTTGACGGTCTTGACCAGCACTACCGTCGGTTGGCCTTGGGTGGCGTTGGCGGCGTGGAAGGCGGCGTAGACCTTTTGCGCATCGTGGCCGCCGCGGCGCAGGTTCCAGATTTCGTCATCGCTCATGTGCTCGACCATCTTCAGCGTGCGTGGGTCGCGGCCAAAGAAATGTTTGCGCACATAAGCGCCGTCGTTGGCTTTGAACGACTGGTAGTCGCCGTCGTTGCACTCCATCATGATTTTGCGCAGCGCACCGTCTTTGTCCTTGGCCAACAGCGCGTCCCAGCGGCTGCCCCAAATCAGCTTGATGACGTTCCAGCCCGAGCCTCTGAAGTCACCTTCTAGCTCTTGGATAATTTTGCCGTTGCCGCGCACCGGGCCGTCCAGCCTTTGCAGGTTGCAGTTGATGACAAAAATCAGGTTGTCCAGTTTTTCGCGCGAGGCCAAGCTGATGGCGCCGAGCGATTCGACTTCGTCCATCTCACCGTCGCCGCAGAACACCCAGACTTTGCGGTTTTCGGTGTTGGCAATGCCGCGCGCGTGCAGGTACTTCAAAAAGCGCGCCTGATAAATCGCCATCAGCGGGCCCAGGCCCATCGAGACGGTGGGGAACTGCCAAAACTCGGGCATCAGCTTGGGGTGCGGGTAGCTGGACAGGCCCTTGCCATCGACTTCTTGGCGGAAGTTGCTCAACTGCTCTTCGCTCAAGCGCCCTTCCATAAAGGCGCGGGCATAAATGCCGGGCGAGACATGGCCTTGGATGTACAGGCAGTCGCCGCCGTGCTCTTTGCCGGGCTCGTTGTTCTCGGCGTGCCAAAAATGGTTAAAGCCAGCGGCAAACATATTGGCCAACGAGGCAAACGAGCCAATGTGGCCGCCCAAGTCGCCGCCTTCGGGCGGGTGGTGGCGGTTGGCGCGCACCACCAAAGCCATGGCGTTCCAGCGCATATAGGCGCGCAGGCGCCCTTCCAGCTCCAAGTTGCCGGGGCAGCGCGCTTCTTGGTCGACGTCGATGGTGTTGACATAGCCGGTGTTGGCCGAAAACGGCATATCCAAGCTGCTTTGGCGCGCGTGCTCTAGCAGCTGCTCTAGCAAAAAGTGGGCGCGCTCAGGGCCCTCTTGCGCAATCACCGCCGACAGCGCGTCAGTCCATTCGCGGGTCTCTTGCATATCGGTGTCGACAGCTTGGGCGGTATCGACAGTGGCCGCAAAATCAGCGGCGGAAGGGGGCTGTACTGACATGGTTTGTCTCCTGTAGGTAGGGCTGAATTTGAATTGTCGTTTTCAAGTTTCGCATATATTTCTCATAATTTCAAATTATGCTTAATCATTTCATAATTTGAAAAATTGCTGCAACCGCACATTTTTCAGCGCCAGCGCTGCGTCCCAAAAAAGCCATCACGGCACCTACACTCGCCGCCATGCAACCGTTGACTTCTTCCGATTCACCCGATTCGCCTGAGCCCCTTGGCCCGCCGGGCCCGCTTGAGCTGGCCGAGTCCAGCGACAGCACCTTGGCGCACCGCTGGCGCGCTTGGTGGCGCAGTTTGTCGCCCATGCGCCAAGACCGTTTTGCCGCTTTGGCGCCGTTGGCAGCGGTGTTGTTGTTCATGGCGGCCATCGTGGCAGCGTTTTGGTATTTGCGCATGGAAGAAGGCGAGCGCGAGCAAGAGGCGCTGCGCCGCGACGTCGAATACGCCCAGCAGCGCGTGCGCCTGCGCCTGTTGGAGCGCCAAGAGCAATTGATGCGCATTGCGCGTGATGTGTCGAACCACGACCTGGAAAGCGGCCAGTTCAACCAACGCGCTGAAAGCCTGATCAGCCAATACCCCGAGCTGCAAGCCATCACCTGGATCGACAGCCATGGCCGTGTGCGCGCCAGCCAAGCCGCGCCGACTTTGCCCGGCAGCCAAATCCGCGTTGCCGGTGAGGTGCTGAAAAAAGGCGAAACCATCGACACCTTTGAGCTGACACGCGACTTGCAGCAACCGGTCTACACCCAGCCGCTCGCCCGCAGTGGCGATGCAGCGCCGCTGTTGCAACTGCAAGTGCCGCTCAACGTACAGGGCAAGTTTGGCGGCGTGGTGCTGGGTGAATACTCGGTCGACAGCCTGCTGCGCTATGGCACGCCGACCGAAGTGCTGGCGCGCTACGCCGTCACGCTGCTAGACGCCAACCAGCAAGTGCTGGCCGGCACGCCGCTGGGGCCACGCAACCAGCGCGCGCCGCAGTGGCTGCCGCTCAGCGCCCGCGCCAATGTCTACGACGTGCCGGTGTCGCCGGTCGGCAACGGCCTGCTGCTGCGCGCGCAGGCCTATCGCACCTCGCTGGGCGTGGTCGGCAGTGGGCTGTTTTGGCTGGTGGTGGTGCTCAGTGCCATGACGGCCTGGATGCTGATTGCCACTTGGCGCCACACCCGCCGGCGAATGCAGGCCCAACTGGCGCTGGTGACGGAGACCAACTTTCGCCGCGCCATGGAAAACTCGGTGCTGACCGGAATGCGGGCGCTGGATTTGCAAGGGCGCATCACCTACGTCAACGCGGCCTTTTGCCAAATGACCGGCTGGAGCGAGGCCGAGTTGGTCGGCCAAACCGCACCGTTTCCGTATTGGCCCGAATCGGACCTGGAGACGCTGCAAGCGCGTTTGTCCGACGAAATCAACGGCAAGACGGCGCCCGGCGGCTTTCAGGTGCGGGTGCGGCGCAAAAACAGCACGGTGTTTGATGCGCGGCTGTATGTCTCGCCCCTGATCGACGCGCACAGCCAGCAGACCGGCTGGATGACGTCGATGACCGACATCACCGAGCCCAACCGCATCCGCGAACAGCTCTCGGCCTCGCACGAGCGCTTCACCATCGTGCTCGAAGCGCTGGACGCCTCGGTGTCGGTAGCGCCGCTGGGCAGCCAAGAGCTGCTGTTTGCCAACAAGCTGTACCGCCAGTGGTTTGGCTCGCAAACCGACGGCCATTTGCAATTGGTGGCCCAAGCCGGTGTCTTGCCAGCGCCCGCCGCCCACCCGCCCAGCCCCAACGATGAAGACGGCCTGATGGGCCTGCCCACCGACGAGCTGACCAGCGCCCACAGCGAAAACGCCGAAATCTACCTGCCGCATTTGGACAAATGGCTGGAAGTGCGCTCGCGCTACCTCAGCTGGGTCGATGGCCGCTTGGCGCAAATGGTGATTGCCACCGACATCACCCCGCGCCGGCGCGCCGAGGAGCAAACCGCCCGCCAAACCGAGCGCGCCCAATCGGTCAGCCGCCTGATCACCATGGGCGAAATGGCGTCGAGCGTGGCGCACGAGCTCAACCAGCCACTCACCGCTATCAACAACTACTGCAGCGGCATCGTCTCGCGCATCCACAGCGGCCAAATCACCCAAGAAACCCTGCTGACAGCGCTGGAAAAAACCGCCCACCAAGCGCAGCGCGCCGGCCAAATCATCCAGCGCATCCGCGACTTTGTGAAAAAAAGCGCACCCAACCGCCAACTGGCCGACGCTGGCGCCATGGTCGGCGAGGCCGTCGAGTTGGCCGACATCGAACTGCGCCGCCACAACGTGCGCCTGACGCACTACGTTGCCGCGCGCCTGCCACCGGTGATGGCCGACTCGATTTTGATAGAGCAGGTGCTGATCAACCTGATGAAAAACGGTGCTGAATCGATCGTCCAAGCCAAACGCCCACCCGCCGGGCGCTGCGTGGAACTGCGCGTGGTGCCCAAGCAGATAGAAGGCCAAGAGGTGATTGAGTTTTCAGTCCACGACACCGGCCAAGGGCTGCCGCAAGAAGTGCTCGATCGCTTGTTTGAAGCCTTCTTTTCGACCAAGCAAGAAGGCATGGGCATGGGCCTGAATTTGTGCCGCAGCATCGTCGAATCGCACCAAGGCAGAATCCATGTAGAGAACATTTACAATGGTTTAGAGGTTACAGGTTGCAGGTTCTCTTTCTGGCTACCTTTGGCCGCGCCTGATAATCACGCTACCGATTCCGTAGCAACCTCCCCCCATCCCAAGGACAGTTGAATGAGCTTAATTCCGAAAAAAGGCACTGTATATGTGGTCGATGATGACGAGGCCGTGCGCGACTCGCTGCAATGGCTGCTAGAGGGAAAAGACTACCGCGTTCGCTGCTTTGATTCGGCTGAGACCTTTTTGGCACGCTACGACCCGCGCGAAATTGCCTGCCTGATTGTCGATATCCGCATGGGCGGCATGACCGGCCTGGAGCTGCAAGACCGGCTGATTGAGCGCAAATCGCCCCTGCCGATTGTCTTTATCACCGGCCACGGCGATGTGCCGATGGCGGTGGACACGATGAAAAAAGGCGCGCTCGATTTCATCCAAAAACCCTTTGACGAAAGTGCCTTGACCAGCTTGGTCGAGCGGATGCTGGAGCACGCCCGCGAAGCCTTCACCGGCCACCAGCAAGCCGCCAGCCGCGACGCCCTGCTGTCCAAGCTGACCAGCCGCGAGGCGCAAGTTTTGGAGCGCATCGTCGCTGGCCGCCTGAATAAGCAAATTGCCGACGACCTGGGTATCAGCATCAAAACCGTCGAAGCGCACCGCGCCAACATCATGGAAAAACTCGGCGCCAACACCGTCGCCGACCTGATCAAAATCGCTTTAGGTCCGACCATGGCCAGCGCTTGAGGTTTATTTACTATTATTTTTATAGCTGATAGCGCTTACTCCATAAGGGCTAGAGGCCGTTTTCATTCAAATTTTCAATATGACAGCCCAACTGATTGACGGCAACGCCCTTTCCCGCCAACTGCGCACCGAAGTCGCCCAGCGCGCCGCTGCCCTCACCGCGCGCGGCATCACGCCCGGCTTGGCGGTGGTGCTGGTTGGCGACAACCCGGCCTCGCAGGCGTATGTGCGCAACAAAGTTAAAGCCTGCGAAGACGCCGGTTTGCACTCGGTGCTAGAGAGGTACGAGC
>JAGNSH010000139.1 GCA_017988165.1 Giesbergeria sp.
GAGCAAGACGGCGCGCTGTGGCTCAAAAGCACCGACTACGGCGACGACAAAGACCGCGTCATGCGCAAGCAAGACGGCACCTTCACCTACTTTGTGCCCGACGTGGCCTACCACATCGCCAAGTGGGAGCGCGGCTTTACGAAGGTGGTCAACATCCAAGGCACCGACCACCACGGCACCATTGCCCGCGTGCGCGCCGGCCTGCAGGCGGCCGATGTCGGCATTCCCAAGGGCTACCCCGACTATGTGTTGCACACGATGGTGCGCGTGGTCAAGGGCGGCGAAGAAGTCAAAATTAGCAAGCGCGCTGGCTCTTATGTGACGCTGCGCGATTTGATTGAATGGACCAGCAAAGACGCGGTGCGCTTTTTCTTGCTGTCGCGCAAGCCCGATACCGAATACACCTTTGACGTCGATTTGGCGGTGGCGCAAAACAACGACAACCCGGTGTACTACGTGCAATACGCCCATGCGCGCATTTGCTCGGTGCTGACAGCGTGGGGCGGCGACGTGGCGGCTTTGCAGGGCGTGGATTTATCGGCGCTGGACGGCGCGCAAGCCCAAGCGCTGATGCTTCAACTGGCCAAATACCCCGAGATGTTGACCGCCGCCGCCGCCGACGAAGCGCCGCACGACGTGACGTTTTACCTGCGCGACTTGGCCGCCAGCTACCACAGCTACTACGACGCCGAGCGCATTTTGGTCGATGACCCAGCGGTGAAATTGGCCCGTTTGGCGCTGGTCGCCGCCACTGCGCAGGTGCTGCACAATGGCTTGGCCGTGCTGGGCGTATCGGCCCCACGCAGAATGTGAATAACAGCTAATTTATGAAAAAACAGCAGCAGGGCGGAACCATTCTGGGCTTTATTTTGGGCCTGGTCGTTGGTTTGGGGGCGGCTTTGGGAGTCGCCGTTTACGTCAGCAAAGTGCCGGTGCCATTCGTCGATAAAGCCGGCCTGCGCGGCGCCGGCCAAGATGAGTTGGAAGCGGCCAAAAACAAAAACTGGGATCCCAACTCACCGCTGTACGGCAAAAATCCCGCGCCGACCAATGCGCCTGCCGCCTCAGGCGTGGTCGGCGCTGACAGTCCTGAACCCGACACGGCGCCGGCGCTTGTGGGTGACAAAGACGCCAAGGCCACTAAAGAGGCGAAAGACAGCAAGGATGCCAAGGCCACGAAAGACGCTAAAGACGCCAAAGAGGCCAAAGAGGCCGCCCGCGCTGGCGACCCGCTGGGCGATTTGGCCAAAGCCAAGACCAACGCCAACGCCAGCGCCAGCGATAACACAGACCCGTTCACCTACTTTGTCCAAGCCGGTGCCTTTCGCACCCAAGCCGACGCCGAAGCCCAGCGCGCCAAGCTGGCCATCCAAGGCTGGGAGGCGCGTGTCAGCGAGCGCGAGCAAAGCGGTCGCACCGTGTTTCGTGTGCGCATCGGCCCGTTTGACAAGCGCACCGATGCCGATCAAATCCGCAACAAGCTCGATGCCCTGAAGGTCGAGTCCAACTTGGTACGCGTGCAGCGCTGAACTTTGCCGCGCCTGCCCGCTCATACCCCGCAAACCGCATAAGGAGAATTTTTGAATGAAACGCCGTGATTTTTCTGTATCTGCCGCCGCTGCCGCCGCCGCCGCTATAACGGCATCGGCTTGGTCTTTACCGGCTTTGGCTCAGCCAGCGCCGTTGAAGGAAGGCAAGGACTACGCCAAGCTGGCCAAGCCGGTGGCGACCAGCGCACCGGCTGACAAAGTCGAAGTGATTGAGTTCTTTTGGTACAACTGCTCGCACTGCAACGAGTTCGAGCCTGCGCTGGCGCGCTGGATGCCCACGGCACCCAAAAACGCCAGCGTGCAGCGTGTGCCCGTGGCCTTTAACGCCAGCTTTGCTGCGCAGCAAAAGCTCTACTACACGCTTGAAACCATGGGCAAGGTCGATGAATTGCACGCCCGGGTGTTTCGCACCATCCATGTCGAGCGTCAAAATTTGAGCAAAGAAGACGCCATTTTTGCTTGGGTCGCCAAGCAGCCCGGTATGGACATGGTCAAGTTCAAGGAAATCTACAACTCCTTTGGTGTCTCCAACCAAGTGCGCCGCGCCACGCAACTGCAAGAAGCCTATGGCGTTGAGGGCGTGCCCTCGATGGGCGTGGCCGGGCGTTATTACACCGACGGCACCATGGCCGGCAGTATGCCCGCCGTCCTCGCCGTGGTGAACCACCTGATTAGCATCAGCAGCCCTAAGGCCTGAGCTGCCCGATCGTAGCCATTTCAGCGCTTTCAGCGCTTCCAGCCCGCCTTGCGCGGGCTTTTTTATGCCACGCAGGCAAACAGGGGTTTGATAGGGGGGCGTTGCAGTTTGCTGGCTTGGTACAGGTCGTATTGCATCTGCATCCCTGCCCACAACTCGGGGACAGTGCCGAGTGCGCTGGCCAGACGGTAGGCCATATCGGGCGAAATGCCCGCTTCGCCGGTAACGATGCGCGATAGCGTGACGCGGTTAACGCCTAAATTTTGGGCCGCTTGCGTCACGGTGATGTCGCCCAAATACTCCCGCAGGACTTCGCCGGGATGGGGTGGGTTGTGCATTCTGGTCATGGGATCCTCAGTGATAGTCTTGGTAGTTCACCAACACGGCGTCCGTTCCATCGAACGTAAAAACCATGCGCCAATTGCCATTGACGGTCAGCGCCCAATGGCCTTTTAAATCGCCCTTTAAGGGGTGCAGTGCCCACGATGGGGCGGATAAGTCTTCCGGTCGGTGTGCTTGGTCAAGGGCCGCCAATTGGAGGCGCAACTTGGCTGCGTGGGCGGCTTGGATACCGGACTTGCTGCCCGTCTCGAAGAATCGCTGCAATCCCTTGTGTCGAAAGCTCTTTATCATCTTGACTGCATTGTAGTGTGTAGCGCATCGCGCTACGAATACTATGAAGGCTACTAGGCATTTTTAATTCTTCATGCACCAGCATGGCACAATCAATGCAAGAATCGTGCCCCACTATGAAACGCCTCCTTACGCTCCCCCTTTTGGCCTGTTTGGCCTTTACGCCCTTGGGGCTGGTGCATGCTGAAAAAGCCGACCGCAACAAGCCGATGAACATCGAGGCCGATGCGCTGCGCCACGACGACTTGCAGCAAGCCAGCGTTTTTACCGGCAACGTGCTGATGACCAAAGGCACCATCGTGCTGCGCGGTGCGCGCTTGGAAGTACACCAAGATGCCAACGGCTACCAAACCGGCACGGTGACGTCTGAGGCTGGCAAGCGCGCCTTCTTTCGCCAGCAGCGCGACACCGCACCCGGCGCCACCCCTGAGTTTGTCGAGGGCGAGGCCGAAGTCATTGAATACAGTGGCCGCGCCGATACGGTGCGCTTTTTGCGCCGCGCCGAGCTGCGCCGCTACCGTGGCAGCGTTTTGAGCGACGATATCTCCGGCGCCACCATCGTTTATTACAACCTGACCGACGTGTTTACCGTCGATGGCCCCAAGGCCACATCCAACGCTCCTAACGCCCCGGCTGCGCCCGGATCGCGCGTGCGTGCGGTGCTGTCGCCCAAAGAAGCGCCCGCTGGCGCTGCCTTGCTGCCCGGCGCGCCCGGCCCGGCGCTGCGCCCCAGCGATGCCGCCGGCAGCGATAAACCATGAGCGGCGCGAGCAGTGCGGCCGACGCTTCCTTGGCGGGCGGTGCAGGCAGCCGCCTTGAAGTGCTGCACCTAAAAAAATCTTATGGCAGCCGCCAAGTGGTCAAAGACGTGTCGCTGGTGGTGCAAAAAGGCGAAGTTGTCGGCCTGCTTGGCCCCAATGGCGCCGGTAAAACCACCTCGTTCTACATGATTGTGGGCTTGGTTCCCAGTGATGGCGGCGACATCCGCATCGACGGCCAGTCGGTGGCGCATATGCCGATCCACCGCCGTTCGCGCTTGGGGCTGTCGTATTTGCCGCAAGAAGCGTCGATTTTTCGCAAACTCACGGTGCAAGAAAACGTGCGCGCGGTGCTGGAATTGCAGCGCAACGAGCAAGGCCAAGCCCTGTCCAAGAGCGACATCGAAGAGCGCCTGAGCGCACTGCTGCAAGAGCTGCGCGTGGATCATTTGCGCGACTCGCCTGCGCTGGCGCTGTCGGGCGGCGAGCGCCGGCGCGTCGAAATTGCCCGCGCGCTGGCCACGCAGCCGCGCTTTATCTTGCTCGACGAGCCGTTTGCCGGCATCGACCCGATTGCGGTGATTGAAATTCAGCGCATCGTTGGTTTCTTGAAGGCGCGCGGCATTGGCGTGCTGATCACCGACCACAACGTGCGCGAAACGCTGGGCATTTGCGACCACGCTTTCATCATCAGCGATGGCCGCGTGCTGGCCCAAGGCACGCCGTCAGACATCGTTGACAACGCCGAAGTGCGCCGGGTGTACTTGGGCGAGCACTTCAGGATGTAAAGGAGGCGCCGCTGATGAAGCCCGGCCTGTCCTTGCGAATGTCGCAGCATTTGGCGTTGACGCCGCAGCTGCAGCAATCGATTCGGCTACTGCAACTGTCCACGCTCGACCTGGCCGCTGAAGTCGAACAGATGCTGGACGACAACCCATTTTTAGAGCGCAGCAGCGAAGACGCGCCGCAGAGTGAGGGCGATGGCGAGGGCGATGATGCTATTTATTCAATAGCTAATAGCGCAGGCAGCATAAGGACTACAGGCCAAAATGATGCTGAAAGTGAGGCTGGTAGCGCGGAAGGTGCTCCTGAATTGTCTGAGCTGGCGGATTTTCCTGACTGGGGCGGCGACGGCAGCAGCGACTTGGCGCATGACGATAGCGAATGGGGCGGCGATGCCCCGGCGCGCCAGCAGACCAGTGGCGACAGTGGCAGCGACAGCGACGCCGACGCAGCAGATTGGGCCCACGAGCACCCATCACTGCCGCAGTTTTTGCACCGCCAAGCGCTGGCGCTGCGCCTGTCGGAGCTAGACCGCGCCGCGCTGCACTTTCTTATCGAATCGCTCAATGACGACGGCTACCTGAGCGAGACCCTGCCCGAGTTGGCGCAAGCGCTGTTGCACAGCGCCGAGAGCGAAGCCAGCGAAGCCAGCGAAGATTACGAAGAGTTGATTCACCGCCTCACTGTGGCTCGCCACCTGCTGCACAGCTTGGAGCCGACCGGCGTTGGCGCGCACGGCCTGGCCGAATGTCTGACGCTGCAACTGCAAGCCCTGCAAAGCGACGCTGCCGCCGACCTTGCCATCGTGCGCATTGCCCTGTGTGCTTGCCAGCAGCCGCTGGAGTGGCTGGCACGGCGTGACGTGCGCCGTTTAGGCCAAGCCTGCCGCGCCCCCGAAGAGCGCGTGCGCGCCGCCTTGGCGCTGATAGCGCGCCTGGAGCCGCGCCCCGGCCGGCGCTTTGCCCACGTCGAGCGCAACGCCATCGTGCCCGACGTGCTGGTCAGACCGATTGGCACCAGCGGCCAGCAGTGGAGCGTGCGCCTCAACCCCGACGTGATGCCGCGCCTGCGCGTTCACGACATTTACGCCCGCGCCCTGCGCGGCCACAAAGGCAGCGACGGCCACCAAGCCTTGCAGCAGCGCTTGCAAGAAGCGCGCTGGTTTATCAAAAACATCCAGCAGCGCTTTGACACCATCTTGC
>JAGNSH010000140.1 GCA_017988165.1 Giesbergeria sp.
GGCATTGGCCGCACCGGCATCGTCGCCGTGATTCGCGGGCGCAGCACCGCCAGCGCCAGCATGATTGGCCTGCGCGCCGACATGGACGCGCTGCCAATGACCGAAGACAACGACCTGCCTTGGCGCTCGGCCAAATCGGGCCTGATGCACGGCTGCGGGCATGACGGTCACACGGCGATGCTGGTCGGCGCTGCGCGCTATTTGGCGGCGACGCGCAATTTTGACGGCACGGCGGTGTTGATATTTCAGCCCGGCGAAGAAGGCTTGGCCGGGGCGCGCGTGATGCTGCAAGACGGCTTGTTTGAGCGTTTTCCGGTGCAGTCGGTCTACGCCATGCACAACTGGCCGGCGATGCAGGCCGGCACGGTGGGCCTCAATAGCGGCGCCATGATGGCTGCGGCCGACCGCATCACCATCGAGATCACCGGGCGCGGCGGCCATGGCGCCCACGCCTACCAAGCGGTGGATGCGGTGCTGGTGGCAGCGCACATCATCACGGCGGTGCAAAGCATCGTGGCGCGCAATGTGCGCCCGCTAGAGAGTGCCGTCATCAGCCTGTGCGCCATGCAGGCCGGTGATTTGGGCGCTTTTAGCGTGATGCCGGGCAAGGCGACGCTGGTGGGCACGGTGCGCAGCTTTGAGCCTGCGGTGCAAAACATGGTCGAGCAGCGTTTGCGCGAGCTGTGCAGCGCCATTGCGCTGGGTTTTGGCGCCACGGCCACGGTGCATTACGAGCGCATTTACCCGGCCACCATCAACAGCGAAGCCGAAGCGATTTTTGCTGGCAACGTGGCGCAGGCGCTGGTCGGTGCTGAAAACCTGGTGCGCAACTTGGAGCCGAGCATGGGCGCCGAAGACTTCTCGTTCATGCTGCAAAGCAAGCCCGGTGCTTATCTGCGTTTGGGCCAAGGCAATGGTGCAGGCAGTTGCGGCCTGCACAACAGCCGCTACGACTTCAACGACGAAATCTTGCCGCTGGGCGCCGCCCTGCACGCCAGCTTGGCCGAGCAAGCCATGCCGCTGCCAGCTTTGTAATCGTTATCAAAATAATAGCTAGAACCGCAGGCTGCATAAGGGCTAGAGGCTATTTTAACCATTTATTGCAGCTGGAACTGAAGCCGGAACTGAAGCCGGTTCAGTCCCGGGTATAGCGCTGGGCGCGAATACACTTGGGGATTGTCATCTGCCTTAGGCCACTGGCCGGGGCTTGCCTAGGATTTTTCATGAACCAGCTCGACGCACTGAAACAATTCACCACCGTGGTGGCCGATACCGGCGACTTTCGCCAGTTGGCGCAGTTTTTGCCCCAAGACGCCACCACCAATCCGTCGCTGATTTTGAAAGCGGTACAAAAAAGCGACTACGCGCCGCTGCTGCGCGAGGTGGTGCAGCGCTGGCCGGGCCGCGACTTGGCCGAGGTGATGGACCGCCTGCTGGTGAGGTTTGGTTGCGAGATTTTGTCGATCATTCCGGGCCGCGTCTCCACCGAGGTTGACGCCCGCTTGAGCTTTGACACCAGCGCCACCATCACCCGCGCCGAGCGCCTGATTGAGCTGTACCAGGCCGAGGGCATCCACATCGACCGCGTGCTGATCAAAATTGCCGCGACGTGGGAAGGCATTGAAGCGGCGCGCCAGTTGGAGCAGCGCGGTATCCACACCAATTTGACGCTGCTGTTCTCTTTTGCCCAGGCCGTGGCCTGCGGCCAAGCCAAGGTGCAGCTGATTTCGCCGTTTGTCGGGCGCATTTACGACTGGTACAAAAAGCAAGCCGGCACCAGCTGGGACGAAGCCGCCATGGCCGGCGCTAACGACCCCGGCGTGCAGTCGGTGCGCGCCATCTATGACCATTACAAGCACTTTGGCATTGCCACCGAGGTGATGGGCGCCAGTTTTCGCAACGTCGGCCAAATCACCGCGCTGGCCGGCTGCGACCTGTTGACCATTGCCCCCGACTTGCTGGCGCAACTGGCCGCGACTGACGCCCCTTTGGCGCGCGCGTTGGACGCATCCGCTGCCCAAGCGCTGGACTTGCCCGCCGTGAACTACGACGAAGCCGGTTTTCGCTACGCGCTCAATGCCGACGCCATGGCGACCGAAAAGCTGGCCGAGGGCATTCGCGCCTTTGTCGTTGACGCGGTCAAGCTCGAACAGTTGATGCTCGCGCACTGAATGCAGCCGCCTGCGCCAGACGTGTTGAGCGTTCTTTCGCCGCTGCGCGTGCGCTGCGACCACACCCGCGCTTGGGGCGCGCTGGCGGCGCACTTTGGCGCTGCTGGTCGCCATTTCGATGTGCGCACTGCTTTTGCGGCTGACCCTGGGCGCTACCGCGCCTTTAGCCAAGAAGCGCCGCACCTGTTTGTCGACTTGTCGCGCAACCGCATTGACGCACCAACCGAGGCGCTGCTGATGGCGCTGGCGCGTGAATGCGGCTTGGAGGCGCAGCGCGACGCCATGCAGGCCGGTGCGCCCATCAACCACACCGAGCAGCGCGCGGTGCTGCACCATTTATTGCGAAATTCATGGTCAAATCGGCCTCTAGCCCTTACGCAGCAAGCGCTTGAAGCTACTGATTTAATAGCAAATGCCGAGCGCGATGTGCAGGCCACGCTGCACGCCATGCTGCAATACGCTGAAGTGGTGCGCCGCAACCGGGCCATCACTGACATCGTCAGCATCGGCATTGGTGGCTCGGGCCTGGGGCCGGCGATGGTAGTCACGGCGCTGCAAGACCGCTGGCAAGACGGCCAGCGGGTGCATTTTGTCTCCAACGTCGATGGCATGGAACTGGGCAGTTTGCTGCGCCAACTGCGCCCCGAGAGCACGCTGTTTTTGATTGCCTCCAAAACCTTCACCACCGCCGAGACCATGGTCAACGCCCATGCGGCGCGCGACTGGTTTTTGGCCCACGGCGGCAGTGCGGACGCAGCAGCGCCGCTGCCACTGGCGCGCCACTTTGCCGCGCTGACCACCAACATCGATGCGGCGGCGGCGTTTGGCATCCGCACCACCTTTGGTTTTTGGGACTGGGTGGGCGGGCGCTTTTCGCTGTGGTCAGCGATTGGCCTGCCGATTGCGATTGCCGTCGGTGCCGACGCCTTTAAAGAGCTGCTGGCCGGGGCGCACGCCATGGACGGGCATTTTTTTAACGCGCCGCTAGAGCGCAATTTGCCGGTGCGCTTGGGCTTGCTGGACGTGTGGTACCGCAACTTTCACGGCTTTAGCAGCCGCTGCATTGCGCCCTATAGCCACGGCCTGCGCCGCTTGTCGGCGTATTTGCAGCAGCTGGAGATGGAGAGCAACGGCAAGTGCGTCGACTGGCAGGGGCGCAGCTTGCCCTACGCCACCTCACCGGTGATTTGGGGCGAACCCGGCACCAATGGCCAGCACGCTTTTTTTCAGATGATCCACCAAGGCCAAGACGTAATTCCGGTCGAATTCATCGTGCTGCGCCGGGGCGGGCGCGATTTGCCCGCCCAGCACCCGCGCTTGGTCGCCAACGCACTGGCGCAGGCGCAGGCGCTGATGCTGGGGCGCAGCAGCGACTGCGGCCACCGCCATTTCAGCGGCAACCGGCCCAGCAGCGTGCTGTTGCTGGAGCAACTTGACCCGGTGTCGCTGGGCGCGCTGATTGCGCTGTACGAGCACCGCGTGTTTGTCGCCGGCGCCATTTGGGGCATCAACAGCTTTGACCAGTGGGGCGTCGAATTAGGCAAACAACTGGCCACCGACATTGAGCCGCGCTTGGCCAGCGGCGACAGCACCGGCCTCGATGGCGCCACGGCTGGCCTGTTGCAGCGGCTGTACGCCCAGGCGTAAAGAGCCCGCATGGCAGGAAAAAGAAGACCGTTTTTTAAAAGTGATATGCGCTCTGAGGCACCATTGCGCACCCCGGCGCAACCGCACAGGCTGCGCAGCAACTGACAGACACCCACCCCCATGAAACACGAAAAATCAGCCCTCGCTAGCGGCTCTGCAGCGGCCATTCAACCTATCAGCTTGGATGTCTTGCACGAAAAATACTTGAAACCTGGTGAGACCAGCGTTGACGACTTGTTTGCCCGCGTGGCGCGCTCCTTGGCGTCTGCCGAGCCAGAAAAGCAGCGTGCCAAATACGAAGCGCTGTTTTTGGCCAACCTGCACGCCGGCGCGATCGGCGCGGGCCGCATCATGAGCGCCGCCGGCACCGACATCCAAGCCACGCTGATCAACTGCTTTGTGCAACCGGTGGGTGACTGCATTCAGGGCATGGACGAAGGCGGCTTTCCCGGCATTTACGAAGCGCTGCGCGAAGCGGCGGAAACCATGCGCCGCGGCGGTGGCGTCGGCTACGACTTCTCGCGCATTCGCCCGCGCGGCGCGCAGGTCAAAGGCACGCACTCGATGGCCTCGGGGCCGTGCAGTTACATCAACGTCTTTGACCAGTCGTGCTCGACGGTCGAAAGCGCTGGCGCGCGCCGGGGTGCGCAAATGGGCGTGCTGCGCATCGATCACCCCGATGTGCTGGACTTCATCACCGCCAAGCGCACGCCGGGGCGCTGGAACAACTTCAACGTCTCGGTCGGCGTGTCCGACGCCTTCATCCAAGCCGTGCAAGACGACTTGCCGTGGGAGCTGGTCCACCAAGCCATTCCCGGCGACGCCCTGCGCGAACAAGGTGCCTACCAGCGCGCCGATGGCCTGTGGGTCTACCAAACGCTGCAAGCGCAAGAGCTGTGGGACACAGTGATGCAGTCCGCCTACGACTTTGCCGAGCCGGGCATTTTGTTTTTGGACCACATCAACACCGATAACAACTTGCATTACTGCGAGTCGATTGCGGCCACGAATCCTTGCGTCACGGGGGATACCCGCTTGGCCACGCAACACGGCTTGGTGCGTATCGACCAGCTCTATGCCAGCGGCCAGCCGCTGCACGTCACCGTTGACAAACGGGCACTGGGCCACGACGAGCGCGGGGTAGAAGTGCGCCCGGCCAAGCCCGCGTTCATGACCGCCCAAGAGGCCGAGGTGTACCGCGTCGTCACCGCCGATGGCTACGAAATCAAGGCCACTGCTTGGCATGATTTGTATACCGCACGCGGTAAGTTAAAGCTGTCTGAACTGCAAGTGGGTGACGAGTTGCTGGTGCAAACCGGCAAAGGCCAGTTCGGCCAACAGGGCAGCGCCGCCTTGGGGCAATTGCTGGGCCTGATTACGGGTGACGGCCACTTCACCAACCGTGGCAAGGGCCAAGAGGCCGTCTGCATCAACCTGTGGAACCAAGACCGTGCGCTGGCCGACCAGGTAGCCGAAACCGTCAATGCGCTGATTGCCAATTCTGTCCAAAGCGTTAGGCAATACCGGGTGAAACCGGTGCAAGTGGCCCAGCGCAACCATGTCTTTATCCGCTCCATATTGCTGGCGCGCACCTTGGCCGACTTTGGCTTTACCAAACTGACCAAGCTGCGCGTGCCCGAGGTGATTTGGCAAGGCAGCGAAGACTGCGTGCTGGCTTATTTGCGTGCGCTGTTTCAGGCCGATGGCACCGTGAACGTCTCTGGCCTCAGCCAAAGTTGCTCGATTCGCCTGAGCTCTAGCTACCCTGACTTGCTCAAGGATGTGCAG
>JAGNSH010000141.1 GCA_017988165.1 Giesbergeria sp.
CCATTTCGCCCAAGATGTCGTGCTGGGGCAGCTCTTCGGTCAGGTAGTCGTAATAGGCCAGCTCTTTGACTTCGCGCACGCCATGCACCAACACCACTTCTTGAAATTTTTCGTAAGTGTCTGGGTCGCGGATGACGCTCAAAAACGGTGCCAAGCCGGTGCCAGTCGAGAGCAAATACAGGCGCTTGGCCGGCAACAAATAGTCAATCAGCAGCGTGCCAGTGGGCTTTTTGCCAACGACGATGGTGTCGCCCACTTGGATGTGTTGCAGCTTGGAGGTCAACGGGCCATTGGGCACTTTGATGCTCAAAAACTCCAGGTGCTCTTCATAGTTGGCGCTGACGATGCTGTAAGCGCGCAAAAGCGGCTTGCCATCAACGCGCAAGCCAATCATGGTGAAGTGGCCGTTAGAAAACCGCAGCGAAGTGTCGCGGGTGGTGGTGAAGCTAAAAAGCCGATCAGTCCAGTGGTGAACCGTCAGCACGCGTTCTTCAAGAAATGCGCTCATGGTGTGTAGGCAGGGAGAGTGAAAAAAAATAGGGGGCAAGTAGATGGTGCCTATTGTCCGACAAAGGCTTGGAGGGGCTAGGCCGCAACACCGCGCTCGCTTTCGCCGCCCAGCGCGGCAATCAGCTCGGGGATGAATTGGCACAACTCGCCAGTAGCCAGCGCCACGTCAGCATCAAAGCCGCCCTCGTCAGTTGGGCCTTGGGCTGCCGTATCTAAAAACACCAGTTTTTTGATTTGCAGCCCTTCGGTCAGCAGAAACGACAGCCGATCGTCCCAGCTCAACGCCAGTTTGGTCGGCAGTTTGCCGGCGGCAATGTGGGCTTGGATTTCTTCGATGTCCAGTGGATGGCGGGCGTAGCGCACCACGGCTTTTTCTTCGTCGGCACTTTTGAGTTCGCATTCGCGATCGATGCTGAAACCGGCCGGTGCTTCTTGCGTACTGAGCCAGTGTGCCATGGCCGCTTGCGGACTGGTTTGCGTGTCCAGCAGCGCCAGCGACAAGCCCGCCAGCGCTTCAATCAATGCGCTGGCCACCTCATCGGCGCGGCCTTGGCTGGCGGTGTCGATGACTAAAAACCGCGCTTGCGTGTCTAGCCACACCCACATGGCGCTTTGTTTGGTAAACGCCATCGGCAGCAAATCGAGCTTGGCTTCTTCTTTCAGATCGCGGCTTTCGCGCTTGCCCGGTTTGCGGCCAGTTTCTTGCTCGATGCGCGCGGCTTTGTCTTGCACCCGGCGCGCCAGCACCGAGCCGGGCAGCACTTTGGTCTCGACCATAAAGCGCAGCAGCCATTGGCCGCCGACCGACTCGGCCATCAGGCCATGCGCTTGGCCGCGCGGCGGCGCCCAACCCCAAGAGCGCTCTTGCGTGGCAGCGCACTCGACAAAAGGCCATTGCGCCAAGGCGGCTTCAACCTCTAGCAGGTCCATCTGCCAATGCGGCGCAATGCGGTAAATGATCATGTTCTTGAACACAGAAAACCTTTATTCGATTTTTATAAGAGGCAAAAATGCAGAGACAGAACTTTACACAGCCTCACACCGCCCTCATGGCGGCGATACACAGCCGCTGCACACTACTCCTTAACCGCTGGTACGGTCGTACCGGCGGGCCTACTGACCAAAAGGATTTCACCATGGCCCTGTTTTCTCGCACTTTTGTCGCCACCGCCGTCTTGGCTGCTTTGAGCCTGCCGGCGCTGGCCCAATCTACCGCCACCAACGAAGCGGCCAGCGCACCGACCCAAACCCAAACCCAAACCCAAGTACAAACCCAGCCAGCCACAGCCGGCGTGCAAACCATGCGCCGCGCGCCCAACCGGGCCAAGATGCAAGAGCGCATGGCGCAGCGCCAAGCCGCACTCAAGCACAGCTTGGAACTGAGCCCCGCGCAAGAGCCGGCGTGGAACACCTTTATCACCAGCATGCAGCCCGGCGAACGCCCAGCCCGTTTAGGCCAGCTGAACCGCGACGAAATGCAAAAGCTCACCACCCCCGAGCGCATTGAGCGGATGCGTGCCCAACGCGCCCAGCGCCACGCCCAAGCCGACCGACGCGCCGATGCGGCTTTGGCTTTTTATGCAGAGTTGAACCCTGCCCAGCAAAAAACCTTTGACGCCCACACCGCGCGCCACCAGCACATGGGCTATGGCGACAACTTGCGCGGCAATTCAGGCCGGGGCATGGGCAAAAAAGATGGCAGTGGCCGTTGGCAACAACGCCAAAACCAGATGCCCGCAGTAGCGCCCCAATAAGTCACTGTCCATCCCTGTCCATCCCTACAGTAAACAAAAAAAGCCCCGGCGCCTTGTGCGTCGGGGCTTTTTTTTGGCTCAATTCGGCAAACCGGTGGCCTGTGGATAAACATGGGGGTAAAAGCCGCATAAGCGATCACTTATCCACAGAAAAGTCACCCGTACCCAAGTTGTTCGCATTCTGCGCGGCCTATACCACTGGCCCACCCACACAGTTGCCAGCGCTGCAAGTCTTTGATCTGGCTATCAAAAATTGACTTATCCACAGAATGGGCCAAACCCTATTACTACTACTATTGAAATATAGAAGTCTTAGTAGAACAACTTAAGGCCAACATCCGCCGCGCAACCAAGCCGACAAAGTGGGTGGCATGGCTTGAAAAGCTGGCCATGCTGGAAAGCCAAAAAAGCGCGTCGCACGCCCAAAGCGCGGCCCCAACGCACGCCGCTCCTGCCGTACTGGCCAGCGCACAGCGCAATTACTCTGTTTTTAATAGCTATAAGCGCTTGCTGGACAAGGGCTAGAGGCCGTTTTGACCAAAAAAATAGCCGCGCAGGCCGAGCAGAATAAAGCTGTGGACAGTTCTGGCATAAACACCAAGTTATCCACAGAAAAAAGCCCCGGCGACAAGTTGTCCCCGTTGCGGTGACAGCGGCTGCGGGGGCAGGTACACATACTTTGAATGCGCGTAAGTTGTTGAAATACAAAGAAAATAGCCAGTTATCCACAAAAAATGGCAAACCCTACTATGACTACTATGTATTCATAGAACCTATAAAAGATAAGTCCCAACACCAGCGCAGCGCGCGCAAAACCGCCTTTGTTACAAGTCATACAGCGCTGTGTTTTTGGTCAGTTACAGGCGTAAAAAAACCACCGCGCAGGTGGTTTCTAAAAAATAGCGGTCAGCAAAGTGCTTGGTGTTACGGCGAGTCAGGGGCGCGGGGTTGACGCTGCGTTGATCGGGCACGCTGGGTGGGGGTGCGGCGCCTGGGGTGGCTGGTGTCTCGGGGGCTTGAGGAGAAAGGGGCGATGTCATAGTGGCAACTCCAGTGGTGGATGAAAAGAGGTGACTTCATCGTAAGAAAACTGTGCTGCGGCGCTTGTAGGCCAGCAGCCCAAGCACCCGTGCCACACTCTCGCCCCTATGTCTTCTTCAGAGTGGGCCCAGGCGGCCCTGCAAGCCTTCGATCAGGTGGTGCAGTCCAGCGACGGTTTTCGTGGCCGCGCCGGCCAGCGCGGCATGGCCGAGCAAGTGGCGCAGACCTTTAGTAGCGCGCAACTGGGCAAATTGGAGGACGACAGCGTGGCGCCGGTGCGCGCCATTGCCGTTATCCAGGCCGGCACCGGCGTCGGCAAGTCGCTGGCCTATTGCGCACCGGCGATTGCCATCGCTTTGGCGCGCAATACGCGGGTGTTGATTTCGACCGCCACCGTGGCGCTGCAAGAACAATTGGTCAACAAAGATTTGCCAGCGCTGGCAGCGCAGTTGGCCCAGCCGTTCAAATTTGCGCTGGCCAAAGGGCGCGGGCGCTATGTCTGCAAACTCAAATTGGAGCGCTTGGCCGGCACCGGTGAGGCGCACGACGAGGACGAAGCCGACCTGTTCCCCGAAGAAGCCGCCGCTGCCCGTCCACAACACGAAACCCAAGCGCGGGTGCAGTTTTATGCTGCCATGGCGCACACGCTGGCCAGTGGCGCTTGGGATGGCGACCGCGATAGCTTGGACAGCCCGCCCGAGCCCGAGGTGTGGAGCCCCGTCGCTGCCGAAGGCGCTACCTGCACCGGCAAGCACTGTCCGGCGTTTGCCCAATGCACTTACTACGACAAGCGCAAAGAGTTGGTCGGCGCGCAGGTCATCGTCGCCAACCACGATTTGCTGCTGTCCTCCATCGGCGCGCGCCTGTTGCCCGAGCTGGACAACTGCCTGCTGGTGCTGGACGAAGCGCACCACCTGCCGGCCACGGCGCTGGACCAGTTCGCGTGCAGCATGGATTTGAGCCGACTGAACTGGATTGACCGTCTGGCCAGCCGCAGCCTGCGCATAGGCCAATTGGTGCAGGTGCAAGACATTGCCGACATCCCGCGCCACGCCAGCCAACTGCGCCAACACTTGCAAGACTTGGCCCGCCTGGTGATGGACGTGTATGGCGCCGAGCTGCGCCAGCCAGCGCCGCGTTGGGGCGGCGCGCAGGGTCGGCTACCGACGCGGGTGCGCGTGCCGCGTGGCGAGCTGCCAGAGGCCTTGCTGGAGCCTTTGGCCCAGCTGTCGCACCATGCCGAAGGGTTTTTGGAATGTTTGCGCGCTATTTCCAAAGCCTTGCGCACCGAAATGCGCGACAAACCCGAGGAAGCGCGCCGCTTGTCGCAGCTGTACGCGCAGATTGGCATGTTGGCACCGCGCTTAGAGCAGGCCCACGCCACGGCGCAACTGCTGTTGCAACACGCCCCCGACGACCCCGCGCCGACCTATGTGCCGCCGGCCAAATGGTTCACGCTGGAAATCGACGGCGACTTCATCGTCGTCAAAGCCCACGCCAGCCCGATCCTGCCGGGCGCGGCGCTGCGCCGCCACCTGTGGAGCCACGTGCGCGGCGCAGTCCTCACCTCGGCCACGCTGACCAGCTGCGGGCAGTTTGATTTCTTTATGCACGAATCAGGCCTGCACGGCGACGCCGCCGCCAGCACGCTGGAAGTGGCCAGCCCGTTCAACTACGCCGCCCAAGGCACCTTGATTGCCGCCGAAACCCACGCCGATCCGAAAAATGCCGCCGCCTTCAGCGCCGAAATGGTCGAAGCGTTGCTCAACGACTTGGCGCAGGTGGAGTACGGCGCGCTGGTGCTGTTCACCTCGCGCGAGCAACTGCGCAAAGCGGTGGATGCCTTGCCGACGGCCCTGCGCGCCAGCGTGCTGGTGCAAACCGCGCTGCCGCGCACGCAGCTGCTGGCGCGCCACCGCGAGCGTGTCGCTGACGGGCAGGTGTCGATTATTTTTGGTATGCAATCGTTTGGCGAAGGGCTGGACTTGCCGGGGCGTTTGTGCGAATCGGTGTTCATCACCAAGCTGCCGTTTGCCCCGCCTGACGACCCGGTGGGCGAGGCCCGCGCCGAATGGCTGCGCGCGGTAGGGCGTGACCCGTTCAGCGAGCTGGTGGTGCCGGCCACCGCCATGCGCCTAGCGCAGTGGGCCGGCCGCGCCATCCGCACCGAAGACGACCAAGCCCACATCTACTGCTACGACAAGCGCCTGACGCGCACCAGCTACGGCCAGCGGCTGCTGGCGGGCCTGCCGCCTTTTACGCTGGTGCGGCGC
>JAGNSH010000029.1:0-7617 GCA_017988165.1 Giesbergeria sp.
CAAGAAGCGTCAGAGGTGTTTAAGCATTTTTCGCCCAAAGAGGTGCAAAAGTTGGGCGAGGCAATTGCGCGGATGCGCAACGTCTCGCGCGACAAAGTCGACCAGGTGATCATGCGTTTCTCTGACGATGCGTCGGCGCAGAGTTTGCTGGTCGCCGATACCAGCAGCTATGTGCGCTCGGTGCTGCGCCGCGCCTTGGGCGAGGACAAAGCGGGCTTGCTGATCGACCGTATCTTGCAAGGCGGCGACGTCTCGGGCATTGAAAGCCTGAAATGGATGGACCCGATATCGGTGGCCGAACTGCTGCGCAACGAGCATCCACAAATTGTCGCGGCGATTTTGGTGCATTTGGATTACGAGCAGTCGGCAGCGGTGCTGATGCAGTTCACCGACCGCCAGCGCAGTGAAATTTTGCTGCGCGTGGCGACGCTGGAAGGCATTCAGCCGACCGCACTGAAAGACCTGAACGAGGTGTTGTTTCGGGTGCTGGCCGGTGGCGACAAAATTCGCAAGTCGTCGCTGGGCGGTGTCAAAGCGGCGGCAGAAATCATTAACTTGTTGGGTACCAACACCGAGACGGTGGTGCTGGACTCGATTCGCAGCTACGACCCCGATTTGGCGCAGAAAATTGTCGACAAGATGTTTGTCTTCGACGATATCGGCAAGCTCGATCCGGTGGCGATTCAGACGGTGCTCAAAGAAGTGGCGTCCGAGACGCTCATCGTGGCGCTCAAGGGCGGTTCGCCCGAGCTGCGCGAGAAGATTTTGGCCAATATGTCACGCCGCGCTGGCGAGGCCTTGCGCGAAGACCTAGAGTCGCGCGGCCCGCTGCGTTTGTCTGAAGTCGAAGCCCAGCAGAAAGAAATTTTGAAGACTGTGCGTCGCTTGGCCGATGAAGGCCAGATAACTTTGGGAGGTGGCGGTGAAGATGCCTTCGTCTAAAGCGTCCAAAGCCCGTGCGTACTCGCGCTTTATCCCGCGCGAGGATGTGGGCGAGTTCACGCCGTGGCACTTTGCTGCGGTCGATGGATCCGATGCCTTGTTGCCCAAGCCAGACGAGGTGGCTGAGGTCGTTGTCGACCCGCAGGCTGAAGCCGCCGCCTTGGCGCTGGCCGCCGAGCAAGAGGCCGCGCACCAGGCGCAGTTGCAGCAAGAGCGCGACGATGCCCATGCCAGCGGCTTGGCCAAAGGGCGCGAAGACGCCACGGTGGAATGGCAGCAGCGCATGGATGAATACGTTGCCGGCGCTGGCCACGATATGGCGCAGCGCCTTGATGCTGTGGTGCAGACCTTGGGCGCCAGTTTGGCGACCATGCAGCAGCACATCGCCCAAGACGTGTTGCAGTTGGCCTGTGATTTGGCGCGCCAAGTAGTGCGCCAAGAACTGCGCACCAACCCCGCCGCCTTGCTGCCGGTGGTGACCGAGGCGCTGAATATGTTGGTGGCCGATGGCCGCCCCGCCACGGTGCGTTTAAACCCCACCGATCACGCGGCGGTCAGCACCGCGCTGCGCGAAAATTTTGCCGAAACGCCCGTGCAGTGGGTGGCCGATGCACAAGTGCCCGAAGGCGGCTGCTTGGTCGAGTCGGGTGGCACGGTGGTCGACGGCAGCCTAGAAAAGCGCTGGCAGCGTGCCATTTCGCCGCTGGGGCTGGAGTCGTCTTGGGATGCGGGCGTGGATGTGGCGGTGGGCGATGTAGCCCCAGCTGCAAGCACAAGCACAACGACAACGACAACGACAACCGGTGGCGGCGATGGCGTCTGATCCCCTCAGTGGCGACAACGGCGACAACGGCCACAGCGGCCACAGCAGCTTGCCTGCCGCGTCTGACTGGACGCGCTTCATGGCCGATGCGCAAGCGCGCGTTGCCGAAGACACGGCGCTGGAGACCCGTGGCACTTTGACGCGTTTGACCGGTTTGGTGCTGGAGGCCACTGGCATCAAAGTACCGGTCGGCTCGCAGTGCTTGGTGCAAATGCCCGGCCATGACGCGATTTTGTCGGAGGTGGTTGGCTTTTCTGGCGACAAGGCGTTTTTGATGCCGGCGGGTGACATCCACGGTTTGTCCAGCGGTGCCAGCGTGGCGCCGGCGCCGCCGTATGTGCCGGTGCCGCGTTTGGGCGAACCATCGCAGCCCATCAACCGCATGGGCGCGCTGCGCTTGCCGCTGGGCGATGGTTTGCTGGGCCGGGTGGTGGATGCGCAAGGTTTGCCGTTAGACCACGGTGGCCCGCTGCACGATGTCAAGGCCGAGCCGATGGACCGGCGCCAAATCAACGCCATGGATCGCGATCCGGTGCGCGAGCCGCTCGATACCGGTGTGCGTTCTATCAATGCGCTGCTGACCGTAGGCCGGGGCCAGCGCTTGGGTTTGTTTGCTGGCTCGGGTGTCGGCAAAAGCGTGTTGCTGGGCATGATGGCGCGCTATACCCAGGCCGATGTGATTGTGGTTGGCCTGATTGGCGAGCGTGGCCGCGAGGTCAAAGAATTTGTTGAAGATATTTTGGGTGCGCAAGACCGGGGCCGCGCCGTTGTGGTGGCCGCGCCGGCCGACGCACCGCCGCTGCTGCGGATGCAGGGCGCCGCCTACGCCACGGCAGTGGCCGAGCATTTTCGGGACAAGGGCCAGCATGTGCTGCTGTTGATGGACTCGCTCACCCGCTATGCCATGGCGCAGCGCGAGATTGCCTTGGCGATTGGCGAGCCGCCAGCCACCAAGGGTTACCCGCCTTCGTGCTTTGCCAAGCTGCCGCAGCTGGTCGAGCGCAGTGGCAATGGCTTGCACGGCGTCGGCTCCATCACTGCGTTCTATACGGTGCTGTCCGAAGGCGACGACCAGCAAGACCCGATTGCCGATGCAGCACGCGCTATTTTGGATGGGCACATTGTGCTGTCGCGTGCGTTGGCAGAAATGGGGCATTTCCCGGCCATCGACATCGAGCAGTCGGCCTCGCGGGTGATGCACAACGTCGTCACGCGCGAGCATTTTGAGGTGGCGCGGCAGTTTCGCGCGGTGTATTCGCGCTACCAAAAAAGCCGCGACTTGGTGCAGGTGGGCGCGTATGTCAGTGGCTCTGATCCAGAGCTGGATGCGGCCATTCGCCTGCAGCCGGTGATGGCTAAATTTTTGCAGCAAAACATGTTTGAGTCGGCTTCGCTGGAAGAAAGCTGCTTGGGCATGGCCGAAATTTTGAGTTAACGCCATGTCTGCCCTCAGCGCTTTGGTGGTTGCCGTAGAGCTGGCCGAGCGCAAGCGCGACGAGGCCCGCCGGGCGCTGCAAGATGCACGCCGTGCCCAGCAAGCGGCGCACGAGCAGATGGAGCAGCTCAAAGGCTATGCGCAAGAGACGCAAAACCGCTGGGGAATGCGCACCAACGCCCATGTGCAGCCCGAGGTGATGTACCACCACTACCAGTTCATGGATCGGCTGCACCACGCGATGGGCCTGCAAACCACCGTGGTTGCCAGCCACGACCCGCGTATTAGCGCCGCGCAGCAGGCCTTGCTGGCAACCGAGTTGCGCTTGTCCAGCCTGAAAAAATTGACGGAAAAACGCCGCAAAGAATTTGAGTTGCTGCAATCGCGGCGCGAGCAAAAACAAACCGATGAGCGTGCTGCTTTGCAGTACCGCACCCTATCCAATGGCCCTGACGGGCGGGAGTCGTGAAAATGGAACAAACCCGTGTCTCAACCCCAGCAGCGGCGCGCCCTGCGCCGGCCGCTCCCACCACGCGCAGCAAAGCGCCAGAGTCCACAGCAACCGATGCTGCTGCGGGCGGGGAAGGCGCAGCAGGTGGATTTTTGTCGCTGCTCAGTGCGCTGGATGATTCTTTGAACAGTGTGGTGGGTGACGCTGTGGGTGAGGTTGCCGGCGGCGCTGTCGACTTGGGTGTGGCGGCGCCGAGCGATGCGTCCTTGCTTGCCACGGATGCGGCGGCGTTGATGGCTTTGTTGGCTGGGAACATTCAGCAAATGGATGCAGGTCAAGCAGGTCAGGCGGGACAAGGCGCCAGCACACTGTCGTTGGCGCAGGGCAGTGCCTTGGTTGCGGGGCGGGATCAATCGCTGGCGGCTTTACAGACTTCATTGCAAGCCTCTTTGCAAGCCGAGCTGTTGCCGCCTGGCGGTTTGGTGGCGCAAACCGCGCGCCTCGATGGTGCTGCCGATACCTTGGTGCTGGAGGGACAAAACCTGGTCGCCGGTGCTAAGCGGGCGTTTTCTCGTTTGCCCGGCGCGCTGTCGTCTGGCCTTGCCGGGTCTAGCACCGCTGCGTTGGCGGCAAGCCAGCGCTCGGTAGCAACCGATAAATCTTTGGCGTCGGCGGCGCTGGCGGCTGCGCCAGGGCTGCAGGCTGCGCCTGAGCGCCGGGATGCGGCGTTGGCGGCACCGATGCCGCGCAACGGGCTGGAAGTGGCTGCGCCGGCGCCAGCGCCGGTAGCGCTGCCTACGCCGGAGGCCTTGGCACAGGCCCGGGTCAGTGGCGATAAAGCGGCCACACCCGATGGCTTGATGGATGGCTGGGGCGCTGCCAGCGCTGGGCCTGAAGCTGCATCCACGACAGATTTAGCATCCCCCTTGGCCGAGCCGGGCCACACTGCCGCTGAAGAAGCTTTGGCCGAGCAAGTTGCTTTTTGGGTCAGTGAAAACCTGCAAAACGCTGAGCTGACCGTGACCCACGATGGCAAGCCCGTAGAAGTGAGCGTTTCTATGTCGGGCAAAGAAGCGCACATCGTTTTTGGCAGCGATCAGAGCGAAACGCGTGATTTGCTCGATGCCAGCATGGCCCAGCTACGCGATTTGCTGCACAGCGAAGGTCTGATTTTGTCCGGCGTGACGGTGGGAGAGTCGGGCGCGCGCAATGCCAATGCGGATGGCAGCAGCGACACACCCCGTGGCCGCCAAGGCGCTCGCCAAGCACAGGTGCTGGCGCCGGTGGCCGAAACCCGAGCACCCCGGGCCCAAATTTTGACCGATAGGGCCGTGGACGTGTTTGTCTGAGCGTGCCCGCCAGCTGCTGTATCCATGGCGCTGCACGGGACAAGGCGCGGGACAGTACGGCAGTTGCTGGCTTGTTTTGGCTATTATCGAGGGCTAGATCCTCAATAATGGGCGTCTTCAAGATGCTTGCACTGTGCGCTGTGCAGGTTTTAGCGTCTTTTGCCGCAAGGAAATCTCAAAGTGTCTACTACCCCCTCTGCAGCTGCCGCTGACGCTGCGCCGAAGCCGGCAAAAAAGAAAAAATTAATCATCATCGCTGCGGTGGTGGTGTTGTTGCTGGTGATTGCCGGCGGCGCTGCGGCTTGGGTGCTGTCGAGCCGCCAAGCGCTGGACGAAGATGGCAACGAGGCCGAGGCCAAAAGCACTTCCTCTAGCGCGGCGCCTACTTTCTTGCCACTGGAGAACATGGTGGTTAATTTGGCCGATCCGGGCGGTGAGCGTTTTGTGCAGGTCGGTATCACCCTAGAGCTGCGCGACGCCAAGACGGCTGATTCGGTCAAGCAGTACATGCCCAGTATTCGCAGCGGCATTTTGCTGCTGCTGTCGCAGCGCCATTCCGACGAGTTGCTGATGCGCGAAGGCAAAGAAAAATTGGCGATTGACATTGCACGCGAAGTGGCGCGGCCCTTGGGCTTTAGCGTCTCCAAGGCGGTGGTGCGTGACGAGGACGAGGACGAGGAAGAAGCCGCCGCCCGTCAGCGCCGCAAAGAAGCGAAAAACCCGGTGCGTAAAGTGCATTTCTCTGGCTTCATCATTCAATAGGCGATAGCAGGACTAAGCCATGAGTGAATCATTTCTATCCCAAGAAGAAGTCGACGCCCTGCTGGAAGGGGTGACGGGCGAGAGCCAAAAAACTATCCAAGAAGCCCACGCGGTGGGAGATGTGCGCAAATACGATATCTCCAGTCAGGAGCGTATTGTTCGCGGCCGTATGCCGACGATGGAAATCGTCAACGAGCGTTTTGCGCGCAATTTTCGGATTGGCTTGTTTAACTTTATTCGCCGCAGCCCCGAAATTTCGGTCGGCACGGTGTCGGTGCAGCGCTACAGCGCTTTTTTGCGCGAATTGGCGGTGCCGACCAACTTCAACATTGTGGCCATTCGCCCGCTGCGCGGCAGTGGCCTGATCGTCTGCGAGCCGTCGCTGGTGTTTGGCATCATCGACACGCTGTTTGGTGGCGTTGGCAAGTTTCAAACACGCATTGAAGGGCGTGATTTCTCGCACACCGAGCAGCGCATCATCAACCGGCTGGTCGACGTGATTTGCACCGAGTACAAAAAAGCGTGGCTAGGCATTTACCCGCTAGAGCTGGAGTACCAGCGCTCAGAAATGCAGCCGCAGTTTGCCAACATCGCCACGCCCAGCGAAATCGTCGTCTCCACGGCGTTTCAGTTAGAGATTGGTGACCTGTCGGGGGCGGTGCATATTTGTATGCCCTACGCCACGCTGGAGCCGATTCGCGACGTGTTGTATTCCTCCACGCAGGGCGACTCGATCGAGGTCGACCGGCGCTGGGTGCGGGTGCTGACACGCGAAATTCAAGCCGCCGAAGTCACTTTGGTGGCCGAGTTGGCGCGCACCGAGGCCACGGTGGAGCAGTTGCTGGCGATGAAAGCGGGCGACTTTATCGAGCTCGATCGCGAGCCGCGCATTCAAGCCTCGATCAGTGGTGTACCGGTATTTGAGTGCCAGTACGGCACACACAACTCTAAATACGCGATCCGTATTGAGGCATGTTTACGCAATTCAGATTTGGGCTGGACGGGAGAGAAAAATGGCAACTGAAGACAACAATAAAAGCGATATGAACGCCGCTGATGATCCGTTTGCCGGTTGGGCAGAGGCGCTGGACGAGCAAAAAAAATCAGACCCTAAGCCCGGCGACGCCGAGCAAGGTGGCCCGTTGAGTGGCGATCCTGTTCGGCCATTTGGCGGTGGCGGTGACTCGCCCATCAACGACATCAATATGGTGCTGGACATTCCGGTGCAGCTGTCGGTGGAGCTGGGGCGCACCAAGGTGCCTATCAAATATATTTTGCAGCTGGGCCAGGGCTCGGTGGTCGAGTTGGACGCCTTGGCTGGCGAGCCGATGGATGTGCTGGTCAACGGCTACCTGATCGCCCAAGGCGAGGTGGTGGTGGTGAACGACAAATTCGGTATCCGCTTGACCGACGTGGTGACGCCTTCTGAGCGCCTGCGCCGCGTCAGCCGTGGCTCCTGAGAGCATGACCCAAACCCTGCTGGTGGTGGTGCTGTTTATCGGCGCCGTAGCCACTTTGCCGTGGTTGATTCGCTACGTTCAGCAGCGCCAGAGCAAAGCGGCTGGCGCTGCCGGTACGCCGTCTCGGGTGCTGTCGGCCATCGCCGTCGGGCCGCATCAGCGCGTGGTGACGGTCGAAGTCGGGCCTGAGCACGCACGCACCTGCTTGGTGCTGGGCGTGACGGCGCAGCACATCACCTGTTTGCATATTGTGGGTGCGCCCGCCGCGCCCGCCGCGCCCGCCGCGTCCGGCGTGTCCGACGTCACGCCATCGTTCTTGCAAGAAATGGCGCTGGCACAAACCTCTGCGGCGGCTTCCCATGGCTAATTGCGCCCTGTCTTTTGGGTTGGCGCCC
>JAGNSH010000029.1:7717-16504 GCA_017988165.1 Giesbergeria sp.
GCCCGCGCTGCGCAGTGCGGCGCGCGTTGCGGCAGTGCTGGGCTTTGTGTGCGCAGCGCATACGCCGGCCATGGCGCAGGCGGCCGGCTCGTTGCCGCTGTTGGTGGGTTCGGGCAGTGGTGGTTCCAGCTTTTCGGTGCCTATCCAAACGCTGCTGTTTTTTACCGCACTGTCGTTTTTGCCGGCCATTTTGCTGATGATGACCGGCTTTACCCGCATCGTGATTGTCTTGTCGCTGCTGCGCCAGGCGCTGGGTACGCAGTCGGCGCCGCCGAATCAGGTGATTGTGGGCTTGTCGCTTTTCTTGACGTTTTTTGTCATGGGGCCGACGCTCGATCGGGTGTACCAAGACGCCTATTTGCCCTACACCACCAACGCCATCAATTTTGAGCAGGCGCTGGAAAAGGCAGAAGCGCCGATGCGCCAGTTCATGCTCAAGCAAACGCGCGAATCAGATTTTTCTTTGTTTGCCCGCTTGGCCAAGCTCGACGATAGCGTCACGGCTGAAGTAGCGCCGCTGCGGGTGCTGGTGCCGGCGTTTGTCACCAGTGAGTTGAAGTCGGCCTTTCAGATCGGCTTCATGATCTTCATACCGTTTCTAGTGATCGACATGGTGGTTTCCAGCATTTTGATGTCGCTGGGCATGATGATGCTTTCGCCGGTGCTGGTGGCTTTGCCTTTTAAACTGATGCTGTTTGTGTTGGCCGATGGCTGGAATTTGTTGATTGGCTCGCTGGCCGCCAGTTTTGTGACTTAAAGGACACGCCACCATGACCCCTCAGTTGGCTTTGACCGTTGGGCGCGAGGCATTGACCTTGCTGTTGATGATTGCCATGCCGGTGCTGGGCGTGGTGATGGCGGTGGGCTTGTTGGTTAGTATTTTTCAGGCAGTCACGCAAATCCACGAAGCGACGCTGGCCTTTGTGCCCAAGCTGATCGCTGCCATGTTGGTTTTCACCATCGCTGGGCCGTGGATGCTGAGCACTTTGGTGGATTTCATTCGCCGCTCTATCTTGTCGATTCCATCGATGATCGGCTAGCCGGTCAGTGCCCCTGTGATCACCTTTTCTGAGGCCCAACTGATGGCGTGGGTGTCGCCCATCTTGTGGCCCTTTTTGCGTGTGCTGGCCATGTTTTCGTCGGCGCCGCTGTTTTCCATGCGTGTTATTCCGATGCGCGCCAAAATTGGCTTGGCTTTTTTTGTCGCCTTGAGTTCGCAGGCCATGCTGGGCAACCAGCCGGTCATCTCTTTGACTGGGCCTGACGCCTTGGCCGCAGTGGTGCAGCAGGTGGTGGTCGGCATTGCGATTGGTTTTGCCGTGCGCTTGGTGTTTTCTTCGGTCGAGCTGGCCGGCGAGGTCATTGGCCTGCAAATGGGCCTGAATTTCGCCTCCTTCTTTGACCCGACCAGCAATGCCCGTATCAGCGCGGTGGCGCGGTTTTTTGGCAATATGTCGATGCTGCTGTTTGTGGTCATCAATGGGCATTTGATGGTGCTGCTGGCGGTGGTCAAAAGCTTTGACGCTTTTCCGGTCGATGGCAATTTTTTGCAGTCGCTGGCGCAAATGCGTCTTTACGAGTTGGGCACTTCGCTGTTTTCTAGCGCTTTGTGGATTGCGCTGCCCATGGTGGTGTTGCTGCTGTTTGTTAACTTAACCTTGGGCATCATCTCGCGCGTGGCGCCGCAGATGAACATTTATGCCGTGGGTTTTCCAGTCACCTTGACCGTCGGAATGCTGGGCATTGCGGCCACCTTGCCTCTGCTGGAGCAGCCGGTGATGACGTTGATGCAGCGCGCTATCGACTTGTTTGCCAATTTGCGTTAGCCAAGTTGCCTGCGCTCAATGGTGTTTTGCTATCAAAAACAGAGCTAGTAGCGCTTGCTGCATAAGGGCTAGAGGCCGATTTGGCTATAAATTGGGGTTTTTAGGCCCACACGTCATACCAAGTTGTTGCGAATGGCGTAAACCGTCAACTCGGCGTTGTTGGTCAGCTTGAGCTTTTCCAGCACCCGCGAGCGGTAGACGCTGACGGTTTTGGGGCTGAGCATCAGTTCTTCGGCAATGTCTGACAAGCGGTTGCCGGTGGCAATTTTCAGCAGTGTTTGTAATTCGCGCTCGGACAGGGCCGCGTGCGGTGCCTCTAGCGTCGGTTGCGAGACGCTTTCGGCCAGCATTTGCGCCACTTCGGGCGTCAGATATTTGCGCCCCAACATCAGCGTGCGCACGGCAGTGATCAGTTCCAGCGGATCAGACGCCTTGTTGGCATAGCCTTGCGCTCCGGCGCGCAGGCAGCGCACGGCGTATTGATCTTCGGGGTACATCGAGACAATCAGTACGCGGATGTCGGCATGGGTTTCGCGCACGCTGGTGAGCACTTCCAGGCCGCTGCGGCCCGGCATATTCAAGTCGAGCAGCAATACGTCGCAGCTGGCAGTGCGCAAAATGTCGCGCAGTTCAGCGTAGCTGGCGGCTTCGCCGGTCACCTCAATGTCGGCTGCCTCGGCCAGCGTGTCGCGAATACCGCGTCGCACTACGGCATGGTCGTCGCATAGCACCACTTGAATCATTGGGCGTCTCCTTGTCCTGGGGATGGGATGGCGCATGGTAGCGGTATCGACAAAATCACCGAGGTGCCTTTGCCCGGCTGGCTGCTGATATCGAGCCAACCATCGACGGTGCGGGCGCGTTCGTGCAGGCCTTGAATGCCAAAGGCCTTGGGCTTGGCCAAGGCTGGCGGGTCGATGCCGCAGCCGTCATCGGTGATTTCTAGCGTCAACACGCCTTCGCAGTCGGACAAGTCAATGCAGACCTGCCTAGCGGCGGCGTATTTGGAGATGTTGGTCAGCGCTTCTTGCGCGGTGCGGTAGGCGACCAATTGCACGTCGCTGCCCAGCGCCATGTGGGCGGCGCTGCTGCGCACTTGGGTCGGTACGCCGGTGCGCCGCTCAAAGCTGTCGGCCAGCCATTGCACGGCCGCGACCAAGCCTTGGTCGAGGATGGGCGGGCGCAGGTTCATCATGATGCGCTGGCTGGCGCCTAAGGCGTGTTGCAGCATCTGCGTGGCCGCTTGGGTGTGCTCGCGCACTTGCGTTTGTGTGGTGTGGCGCGCAACCCACGCCAAGTCAAAGCGAATGGCGGTGAGTGCGCCGCCAATATCGTCATGGATTTCGCGCGCAATGGCAGCGCGTTCTTGCTCAATCGAGCTTTGCAAATGCTCGGTCAAATCGGCGAGGCGCCGCTGCGAGGCGGCCAAGTCGGCAATGGCCCGCTCGCGTGCCAGGCGCGCTTGGTGGACTTCGCAGGCGCGCTCAATCACGTGCGGCAGGCGCACCATGTCGTCTTTGAGCACGTAGTCGGCCATGCCTAAGCGGATAGCGTCGACCGCCGCAGCCTCGCCAATGGCGCCTGACAGCAAAATAAAGGGCGGATGTGTTTTTTGCTGCGCGACCTGCTGCCAAGCATCCAAGGCAGTGAATCCGGGCAGCCGATAGTCTGCCAAAATGACGTCAAATTTTTCCGTCAAGACCTGCTGCATAAAAGCCTCTAAGGTGTCTGCGTGGGCCATGTTGAAGGCCATGCCGGCACGGCGTAAAGTGGCTCTGGTCAGGCGATGGTCAATCAGCGAGTCTTCTAGATGCAGGATGTGCAGCACAGGCTCTGAGGCGGCGGTCACTATAGGCGCTATCATGGGATACAAATTGGAACAAGCATAGACGGTGGTTTTATTGGAGCAAGAGCGATAAGTGTGCCTGTCGGTGCGGCACTTTGTGCGTTTTTGCTGTGCCGGCGCGAGAGTTATCCGCTGCCCCTCATGATGGAGAAACGATGCAATCAACGCTAGCAAAATCTGGTGGCCCGGGAGTGCAGGTGTCTGTCATGGTCGCGGCAGAGTTGCAGGACTCGTTGCTGGTCGTCATGCATGACTTGCACCGCCTAGAAGGACTGCTGAGCCACGCCACTGACAATCTGTTAATGCGCTTTGGCGAAGCCAACGACACGCTGACTGAGGCGGTGGTGGGCGACTCGCCCGAGTTGGCTGCGGTGCGGACTGCGCTGCGGGCGGCGGTGACTGAATTACAGTTTCAAGATATGGCGTCGCAATTGATTTGGCACACCACGAAAGTGCTGCAAGGCTGTGCTTTTAGACTGGCGGCCGAAGCCATGGGCGAAGATGAGGAGGGCGAGCAGGCCGCGCCGTTTGTTGATATGGCCCCTGATCGCCCCAATCCCGTGACCCAAAGCGAGATGGAAGCGGGATCGATCGATTTGTTTTAACGATCGCCCCCCAGTTAACCTATATATTCAAGTGAGTTGGAGCTATACATGCAAACGATCCTCGCCGTTGATGACTCTCCGTCCATGCGGAAAATGGTGTCTTTCACTTTGACCGGTGCGGGCTACCAAGTGATCGAGGCAGTCGATGGTCAAGATGCCTACGAAAAGGCACAAAACCACGAAATTCATTTGGTGTTAGCCGACCAGAATATGCCCAATCTGGACGGCATTGGGTTGACGCGCAAATTGCGTGAGCATCCTAAGTTCAAAACCATTCCGATTTTAATTTTGACAACTGAATCCAGCGACGAAATGAAGCAGGCCGGGCGCAGCGCCGGCGCCACTGGATGGTTAGTCAAGCCCTTTGACCCAAGCCGACTCATTGAGGTTATTCGGAAAGTCATCCGTTGACCGCTATGGTTTGTGACAGCAAGCACACAGGAGCACCACATGGGTGAAATCCAAGAAGGATCTGGCGCAGGTGCAGATTTCGATCTGACCCAGTTTTATCAAATCTTCTTTGAAGAGGCTGGAGAAAATCTAGACCAGATGGAGCACATCTTGCTCGATTTGGATTTGAGCAGTGCCAACGATGAAGAGCTCAACGGCATCTTCCGCTGCGCTCACTCCATCAAGGGCGGCGCTGCTACCTTCGGTTTTTCCGATGTGGCCGAGCTGACGCACCACATGGAGTCCTTGCTCGATCGCTTGCGCCGCCATGAAATTCAGCCCATCCCTGAGATGGTCGATGTGCTGCTAGAGTCGGCCGATGCTTCGCGCAGTCTGCTGGCGCGCCACCAAGCTGGTGGCGAGGGCGAAGGCGTGGTGACCACCGAGTTGGTGCGCCGCATCAGTGAACTGGCGTCGGGCACTAAGCCTGCCAGCGCGCCACCAGCGCCGGTGGCCGTGGCAGCGCCGCCGCCTCCTGCGCCTGCTGCTGCGGCCCCTGCGCCGCTGGCCAAGCCGGCTACGCCGGGCCTGCGCCAAATTCAAGTGCGCATTGGGCCGCTGGAGCAGGTCGAACAGGCCGATGCCATCAAAGAGCTGTTTCGCGATATTCCTGGCCTTGGCAGCATCTCTGATCTGCCGTGCGACCAAGCAAAAATGCGCCTGTTTGCGGTTGAAACGTCTTCTACCGACGAAGATTTGTGCGATTTGTTCGTCTTTCACGTGTCCAAGGACAACGTGCAAATCACCGATATGTCGGCGCCAGACGAATTTGCCGATGTCGAGTTCATGGCACCCGTGATGATGGATGCGGCCTCTGCTTACGGCTTCTTTCAAGACTCTCCCGGCGCTCCAGCCAGTGAAGTCACCGCAGTGGCTCCAGCGGCGACAGACTCAGCGCCCGCCGCTGCACCCTTAAAGGCGGCCGCAGCCAAGCCAGTCAGCCAGGCTGCAATGGAGTCGACCACCATTCGTGTGGACGTAAAAAAGGTCGATCAGCTGATCAATTTGGTCGGTGAGCTGGTCATCACGCAAGCCATGCTGGCGCAAAACAGCAATGGTTTGGATGCGGCGGTGTACCAGCAGTTGCTGGCTGGGTTGGTTGACTTGGATCGCAATACACGCGATTTGCAAGAATCAGTGATGTCGATTCGCATGATTCCGATGTCGATTGTATTTAGCCGTTTCCCGCGTATGTTGCGCGATTTGGCCAACCGGCTGGATAAAAAAGTCGAGCTGGTCACGCTGGGCGAGTCCACTGAGTTGGACAAAGGCTTGGTCGAAAAAATCACCGATCCGCTGACGCACTTGGTGCGCAATAGCGGCGACCATGGCATCGAATTGCCCGCCGAGCGCATTGCCAAAGGCAAGCCAGCGCACGGCACGATTACTTTGTCGGCATCGCACCAAGGCGGCTCTATCGTCATCGAGGTGCGCGACGATGGCCGTGGCCTGTCGCGCGAAAAAATCATCCGCAAAGGGCGCGAGCGCGGCATGGATATTCCTGACCACATCAGCGATGCCGATGTGTGGCTGCTGATTTTTGCGCCCGGTTTCTCTACCGCCGAGGTCGTCACAGACGTTTCTGGCCGAGGCGTTGGGCTTGATGTGGTCAAGCGCAATATTGCAGCGCTCAACGGCACTGTCGAAGTCGAATCGACCGAAGGCGTGGGCACCAAAGTGTCGGTGCGTTTGCCGCTGACCTTGGCCATCATGGACGGTATGTCGGTGGGCGTGGGCGACGAGGTGTACATCTTGCCGCTGTCTTCGGTGGTTGAGTCCTTCCAGGTCAACTCTGACGCCGTCAGCACCGTGGCCCAAGGCGCGCAGCTGGTCAAGGTGCGCGACGAATATATGCCGGTGATTGCGCTAGAAAAAATCTTCCAAGTGCCGCGCGTCGATCCAGAAAAACGCAGCACCATCATGGTGGTGGTGGAGGCCGATGGCAGCCGTGTGGCGCTGTTGGTCGATGAACTGCTCGGCCAGCACCAAGTGGTGGTCAAAAATCTTGAGTCCAATTACCGTAAGGTGCCCAACGTCTCTGGAGCAACCATTTTGGGCGATGGCAGCGTGGCTTTGATTTTGGATACCGGCGGACTGGTTCGCCGTGCGCGCCATTGACTTAAATAAGGAGAATGCACCATGAGTGTGATGGAGAAAACGAAAGAAGCCGCCGCAACCGGGGCGCGCGAGTACCTTACGTTTCGACTCGACCAAGAAGAATACGGCCTCGATATCCTGAAGGTTCAAGAGATCCGTGGCTACGAGCCGCCCACCCGCATTGCCAACGCCCCTTCGTTCATCAAAGGCGTGGTCAATCTGCGCGGCACCATCGTTCCCATCGTCGATATGCGCCTGAAGTTCAACTGCTCGCAGGCCAAGTACGACAGCTTTACGGTGGTCATCATTTTGAATCTGCGCCACCGCGTGGTCGGCATTGTGGTGGACTCGGTCAGTGATGTGATGGAGATCACGGCTGACAGCATTCGCTCGGCGCCCGATATTGAAAGCATCATCGACAGCAGCTGCATCTTGGGCTTGGGCTCGGTCGGCGAGCGGATGTTGATTTTGCTGGACATCGAAAAACTCATGTCCAGCGCCGACATGGGCTTGGTGGCGCTGCATGACTCCTAACGGCGGCGCAACCCCCAAGCGCTGTATTTGATATACGCAGCCACGTGCCCGCACCGGCCTGCCCGAGGCGCTGGCACGTTGGCATAGGATATTTTCGCCGCCGCAGTGGCGGCTACAACGACCGCAAGGTCTGGTAAATGATGCGTATTTTTTTCAAGGTGATCGCTTATGCGCCGCGCCACTAATCCTGAGCCCGTGGTGCGTGCAGTGGCGCCGGCTGCCGCCGGGCCGCTAGAGCAAGGCCGCGAGTTCACTTGGACTGACGCTGATTTTTCCCGAGTCCAAAAACTCATTTATCAGCGCGCCGGCATCAATCTGCACGATGGCAAACACGCCATGGTCTACAGCCGTTTGTCGCGCCGTTTGCGCGAAACTGGCTACACCAGCTTTCACGAATATTTGGGCTGGCTAGAAAAGCAAGACGGGCCAGAGTGGCAAGAGTTCGTCAACGCGCTGACCACCAATTTGACGGCGTTCTTTCGCGAAGAGCACCACTTTGATATTTTTGCTGCGCATTTGCGCTCCAAGCCCGCCGGTACGCCGTGGCGCGTTTGGTGCAATGCCGCCTCGACGGGCGAAGAGCCGTATTCGATTGTTATCACCGCCTTAGAGGCGCTGGGCGCCAATGCCCCGGTCAAGCTCACCGCCAGCGACATTGATTCGCGCGTGCTGGCCACGGCGGCGCAAGGCGTGTACCGCATCGACAACGTCAAAGGTCTGAGCACCGAGCGGCTGCAGCGTTTTTTTCTGCGCGGCAAAGGTGCCAACGCCGGCTTGCTGCGTGCCAAGCCCGATCTGGGGCGCATGATCGATTTCATCAGCGTCAACCTGATTCGGGACGATTGGCCGTTTCGCGAGCCCTTTGATGTGGTCTTTTGCCGCAACGTGATGATTTATTTTGATGCGCCGACGCAGCGCGGCGTGCTCGAACGCATTCACCGCGTGATGAAGCCCGGCGGTATGTTGTTTGTGGGCCATGCCGAAAATTTCAGTGAGTCGAGGGACTTGTTCACCTTGCGCGGCAAGACGGTGTACGAGCGCCGTTGATGCTCTGCGTTGTTCGCACTATTTCTCAAGATGACCTCCATACGCCCCGCCTCTGCCGCCTCCTCTGTGACCACCGGGGGCGCCGTTTCTGTATCGCCCCCCTTGCTAGAGCGGCGCATGGCGCCGCGTATTGCCCCTTTGGGGGGCAATATCTACACAAAAAGCACCGTTGAGCCGCCGGAGTCTTCTTTAGAAGAGCTTAAAAAGCGCCCAAAAATGGCCGGCCAAGCCAGTTTTTTTTATTTTGATCCGCACTTTCAGTACAACGCGGTCAAGGTGCTGCCGGGGGAGTACTTCGTCTCCAACGAAAATTTGGTCATCATGACCGTGCTTGGCTCGTGCATTGCCGCCTGCTTGTGGGACAGCCGGATGCGCGTCGGTG
>JAGNSH010000142.1 GCA_017988165.1 Giesbergeria sp.
GCTTCAGGTTGTTTTGCATGTACGGGCGGCGCAGGTCCAGCACGCGGTGCGTCAGGCGCGTCGTCTCCGACAGGTTGTCCTCGTCGATTTGGAACGGCGGCGTGACCGAGGCGTTGAGCACGTTCAGCTCGTGGCACAGCACTTCAATTTTGCCGCTGGCCATGTTGTCGTTGGTCGTGCCTTCAGGGCGGGCGCGCACCACGCCTTTGACCTGCACGCAAAACTCGTTGCGCACGTCTTCGGCGGTTTTGAACATCTCGGCGCGGTCTGGGTCGCAGACGATTTGCACATAGCCTTCGCGGTCGCGCAGGTCAATGAAGATGACACCGCCATGGTCGCGGCGGCGATTGACCCAGCCCGACAGGGTGACGGTTTGGCCCAACAGGGCTTCGGTGACAAGACCGCAATAGTGGGAACGCATGGCCATAGCAATTTTCCGGCGCCGTTGTCGGGCGCAAAGGGATTAAAAAAGGATTAGCGGGCAGCAGCGGCGACCAGCACCGGGTCGCTGGGGGCTACCACGCCCATTGAAACGATGTAGCGCAAGGCAGCATCGACGCTCATCTCCAGCTCGATGCACTCGCTCTTGCGCAGCATCACAAAATAACCGCCCGTCGGGTTGGGCGTGGTGGGTACGTAGACGCTGACAAACTCGTCGCGCAGATAGGCCGCCACTTCGCCACTGGGTGCGCCGGTGACAAAAGCCACCGTCCACACGCCCTCGCGCGGCCACTGCACCAGCACGGCGGTGCGAAAAGCGTTGCCACTTTCAGAAAACAGCGTGTCCGAGACTTGCTTGACGCTGGAATAAATCGAACGCACCACCGGGATGCGACTGACCAGCGCGTCGCCCCACTGCACCAGCTTGCGCCCGGCAAAGTTGCTGGCAGTAGCGCCCACGGCCAGCAAAATCAAGGCCGTCAGCAGCACACCAAAACCGGGAATATGGAAACCCAGCAGCTTGTCCGGGTGCCAAGCGCCCGGCAAGATAAGCAAGGTTTGATCGAGCAGGGCGACGATCCAGTTGAGCACCGACAGCGTGATCGCGCCGGGGACGATCACCAGCAAACCGGTAAACAACCATTTACGAAAGCGCGACATACAAAACCCGGGCTGATGGTGACGTGGTGACGTGGTGATGGTGCTGACGTGGTGCTTGATTAGCTGGAGCTCTTTGGCGCGGCGCCAGCCGGCGTGGATGAGGCAGCCGGTGCGTCTTTGGCTGCAGCTGCGGGCGGCGCAGCGCTGCTGTCGCCCGAAGCATTGGCCGCACTGGCCGCAGCCGGTGTATCAGCCGCTTCTGAGGACGACTGCGCCGCAGCGCCAGCGCCGCTGTTGCCTCCGCGAAAATCCGTCACATACCAACCCGATCCCTTGAGCTGAAAGCCCGCTGCGGTCAGTTGTTTGGTGAAGGCTTCGGCGCCGCACGCGGGACAGGTAGTCAGCGGATCGGCGGACATTTTTTGCAGCACATCCTTGGCATGGCCACAGGAGCCGCATTTGTAGGCGTATATAGGCATGTCGGTTCAGGGTAGAAATGCAAAGCCTTAAATTATAGGCGGCGCCCCTTTCCACAAGCCCAAACCCCCTTACCCGCTAGAAAATCCGCACCCGTACCACCCATTGCATCACCAACAAACCCAGCGAAAAGCCAACCCCGCCATACAGCAGGCTTTGCAGCAGGCGATTGGTGCGTTTTTGCTCTTTCAGCAGCTCGCGCCATTCACGCGACTCGCGCTGTTGTTGCTGCGCTGACTGGCGGTTAAGGTAACTGTGCAGCAGGCGCGGCAGCTCGGGCAGCAGTTTGGCGTAATGCGGCGCCTCGGCCTTGAACTCGCGCAGCAAGCGCCGTGGCCCCATTTGGTCCAGCATCCAAGTCTCTAAAAACGGCTTGGCAGTGCTCCACAAATCCAGTTCCGGGTCAAGCTGGCGGCCCAAGCCTTCAATATTGAGCAGCGTCTTTTGCAGCAGCACCAGCTGCGGCTGAATCTCCACCTGAAAACGCCGCGAAGTCTGAAACAAACGCATCAGCACCATACCGAGCGAGATTTCTTTCAAAGGCCGGTCAAAGTACGGCTCGCACACGGTGCGAATGGCCGATTCCAGGTCGTTGACCCGCGTCTCGGGCGGCACCCAGCCGCTTTCAATGTGCAGCTCGGCCACGCGCTTGTAATCGCGCCGAAAAAACGCCACAAAGTTTTGCGCCAAATACTCTTTGTCCGACTCGGTCAACGTGCCAACAATGCCAAAGTCCAGCGAGATATAGCGGCCAAACGTCTCTGGCTCCAAACTGACTTGGATATTGCCCGGGTGCATATCCGCATGAAAAAAACCGTCGCGAAACACCTGGGTAAAGAAAATTGTCACGCCATCGCGCGCCAGCTTGGGAATATCGACCCCGGCAGCGCGCAAACGCTCCACTTGGCTGATGGGCACGCCCTTCATGCGCTCCATCACCATCACCTCGGGGTGGCAAAAATCCCAATGGATGACGGGCACTTCGACCAAATTGAGGCCTTCCATGTTGCGCCGCAGTTGCGCTGCGTTGGCCGCCTCGCGCACCAAATCCAGCTCATCGTGCAGGTAGGTATCAAATTCAGCCACCACCTCGCGCGGCTTTAGGCGCTTGCCATCGGCTGACAGGCTATCGACCCAACCGGCCATCATGCGCATCAGGCTCAGATCTTTGTCAATGACGGGCAGCATTCCGGGGCGCAGCACCTTGACCGCCACCTCGTGCAACTGGCCGTGGCGGTCGCGCAGCACGGCAAAGTGAACTTGGGCAATCGAGGCGCTGGCGACGGGCACCTGCTCGAACGAGACAAATATCTCCTGCAGCGGTCGGCCAAAAGCGCGCTCGATGGTGGCCACGGCAATGGCTGAATCAAACGGCGGCACGCGGTCTTGCAGCAGCGCCAGCTCGTCGGCAATGTCGGGCGGCATCAGGTCGCGCCGGGTCGATAGCACCTGGCCAAACTTGACAAAAATCGGCCCCAAACGCTCCAGCGCCTCGCGCAAGCGCTGGCCGCGCGGAGCCTCTAGGTTGCGCCCAATCGACAACACCCGGGCCAGCGCATGCAGCCACGGACGCTGAAAGCTGTTCAGCACCAAGTCATCGAGGCCATAGCGAAAAACCACCCAGACAATCGACGCCCCGCGAAGAAAACGCTTCATGGCACTTTGCGCTCGTACTCGGCCACTGGGTAATCGCTGTGGGCTGGCGCTGCGGGCGAAGTGCGGGCGCCAACAAACTGGCGCAGGGCTTGGGCGCCGCGCTGCGCCATGGCCGTCAAGGTGTGCGCTGGCACATCACCGATCAGCCGTGCCAAGTCCTCTTCGGCGTCCCAGCGCACGTTGTCGGCCAGCCATTGCAGGTCGGCGGCCAGTTGCACATCGCCCTCAATACGCACATTGGGTTTATCGCCGCGCAAGGCGGTTTGGGCCAAGTCAAAAGGCGAAGTTTGCGTGGCCTGCAAACGCAGATCGGGCACAGCAAACTCGGGCGCCAAATCAAACAAGCCGGCAGGCGTGACCAACAGCGCCATCGACAAACCGCGCCACTGGATGCGCGCCACGCGGCCTTGCTGGCGGCGCAGGCGCTCGGTGGCGGCGCTTTCTTGCATCAGCACATGGTTTAAAAACAGCACCACGCGGCGCTGGGTTTCGTGTACCAACCAAGGCGGCGGCTGTAAGCGGCTGACAAGCCACTGCGGTGGTGGTGGAAGTGTGGCCACGCGCTCAAAGACGCTGCCAAGAAAAGAAAAAGGGGACTGTGTTGCCATAGTCCCCGATTATTCCCTGAACTGCGCCGACAGCGCCGTGGGCTGACCTTATTCGGAGTTACTGCAAGGCTTGCACCCCAGCCACCAACCAGCCGCTGGCGCCGGTCTTGGCTTTGGTCATGTTCCACACCTCGCGAAACGGACTCGGGCCGGACGACGGCTCTTCGCGGATCATTCCCGAGAATTCGACGCTGGCCATGTAGCCCTCGCCCAAGTCTTCGATGCCCAGCAACTGCGCCTCAATCATCAGCACCTCAGTCTGGTTGGGCTGATCGCCCCGGTGCGACTCGCGCTCGGCCAGTTGCGAGCGAATTTCGGACAACATCCCATCGGTCATCATCGATCGCAGCGTGGCCACATCTGAGCGATCCCACGCCGCTTGCAAGGTAGTGAAGTTGCGCTTGGCGGCCTCAATAAAGCCAGCGGTATCAAAGTCTGCGGGGACGCCCCAGTTTTGCGAACCGGCCAAGGCCGAGCCAATCATCGAGCCACCAGCCGCTGGTTTATGCGCATCAAACGCCATGCTGCTGCGCTCCCAAGGCCGGGCCGAGGCATCGTTGCCGACCTTGTCCGGGCTGTAGTCGCGCGGCAGCGGCGCGTTGTCGGGCGAAGCCGACCCCGCGCCTTGAAACGCAAATGGCGAGGCTGCGCTGGGCGCTCGGCTGGCGCCGCTGCGCGCACGCATCACCATCTTGAAGACGGCGAACGCGGCCATGGCCAACAGCGCAAACATCAAAATCTGACCAAAGCCCTCACCCAAACCGAGCGAGCTGGCCAGCCACGCCAGCCCCAAGCCCGCAGCCAAACCGCCCAGCATGGCGCCCCAAGGCTTCTTCGGCGCGGCAGCGGCCGCAGCAGCCGGCGCTGGCTTATTGGCCGCCGAATTGGCGTTTTGTGTTGGCGCGCCCGGGTTGTTGGCCGGTGCGGCGCTGCGCTGCGTCACGTTGCCGGACTGTTGCCCAAACGACTTGCCACCGCCCATGCGCCGTGCATCCGCATCGGGGTGCGCCACCATCAGGAATGCCACAAGCAATGCAGGCAACCATTTCTTCATATCAATTCTCCAAGTTCAACATTTGATTCCAACATGCAAAGCGACCACGCCGCCGGTCATGTTGTGATAGTCCACATGGCCAAAGCCGACTTGCTGCATCAGGGCTTTCAATTCTTCTTGCCCCGGATGCATCCGAATCGACTCGGCCAAATAACGGTAGCTCTCGGCATCGCCAGCAATCAGCTTGCCCACCTGCGGCAGCACGTTGAAGGAGTACCAGTCGTACACCTTGCTCAGCGGCTTGGCCACTTTAGAAAACTCCAGCACCAGCAGCTTGCCACCGGGTTTCAGCACCCGGCACATCTCGCCCAGCGCCACGTCCTTGTGCGTCATGTTGCGCAGGCCAAAGGCCACGCTGACGACATCAAAGTGCGCATCAGGAAACGGCAGCTTTTCCGCGTCGCAGACCAGGGTGGGCAGCACCACACCGGCGTCAATCAGACGATTGCGCCCGGTACGCAGCATCGCCTCGTTGATGTCGGTGTGGACTACGCGGCCAGTGCGCCCGACCTTTTTGGCAAACGCCAGCGCCAAATCGCCGGTGCCGCCGGCGATGTCCAGCACCTGGCTGCCCTCATGCAAATTGGCGACCATCACCGTGTAGGCCTTCCAGGCACGGTGCAGGCCGCCGGACATCAGATCGTTCATCACGTCGTACTTGGACGCGACCGAATCAAACAC
>JAGNSH010000030.1 GCA_017988165.1 Giesbergeria sp.
TGCTGCACAGCGCCAGCACCCGCAACAACTCCATGTTGTGCGTCGGGCTGGACCCTGAACCGACGCGCTTTCCTGCTGCCATGCAGGGCAATCCGCGCAAAATTTACGACTTCTGCGCCGCCATCGTCGATGCCACGGCTGATTTGGTCTGCGCCTTCAAGCCGCAAATTGCCTACTTTGCCGCCCACGGTGCCGAAGACCAGCTAGAGCGCTTGATGCAACACCTGCGCGCCAACGCGCCGCACGTGCCGGTCATTTTGGACGCCAAGCGCGGCGACATCGGCTCCACCGCCGAGCAGTACGCCAAAGAAGCCTTTGAGCGCTACGGCGCTGACGCCGTCACGCTCTCGCCGTTCATGGGCTTTGACTCGGTTGAGCCGTATTTGGCGTACCCGGGCAAGGGCGCGTTTTTGCTGTGCCGCACCTCCAACCCCGGCGGCGACGATTTGCAAAACCAGCGCCTCGCCAGCGTGGACGGCCAGCCGCTCTTGTACGAGCACATCGCCCGCTTGGCGCAAGGGCCGTGGAACAAAAACGGCCAGCTGGGGCTGGTGGTGGGTGCGACCTATCCGGCGGAGATTGAGCGGGTGCGTGCGCTGGCACCCACCGTGCCGCTGCTCATTCCGGGGGTTGGCGCGCAGGGCGGTGATGCTGCGGCCACGGTGCGCGCTGGCTGGCGCCCGGATGGCCCGATCATCGTCAACTCATCGCGCGCCATTTTGTACGCCAGCAACGGGGGTGACTTTGCCGCCGCCGCCCGCCGCGAAGCCGCCAAAACGCGCGATATGTTGCAAGCGGCGCGTCCGCTGTGAATGCCAAAGCTAATTAAAAAAGAGAGCTGCTAGCGCACGTATTGATTGGCTTTCAGGTGCTTTTGATGCTGAAAGCCAATGAAGACGTGCGGTGGCAGCTATTATTTTTGATGGCGTGTAGAGCGCTTACTGTGCTGCTCGGGCCGCTGTGATCAGGTTTTTGACGCGCTGCGCCAGCGCCATATCGCCAGGGGTTTCGGCGCGCCACGTATCGACTGGAATGGGCCGATCGTTCTCGTCCACCGCCACATACACGGCGACGCAGTGCGTCACGAGGCGCGGCTGTGGGTTGGTTAACTCATTGGCGTGGACTTCAATCGCCAGCGCCATGCTGGTGGTGCCGGTGTAGGCCAAACGCGCCTCGACCTGCACCAACTGCCCGGCGCGCACCGCGTGGGCAAAGGTGGCGCTGCTGATAAACGCCGTCACGCAGCGCCCGCGCGCCCAAGCGCAGCTGCAGGCAAAACCGGCCTCGTCCATCCAGTGCAGCAAGGTGCCGCCACGGATTTTGTCGCCTGACAGCGAGTCGGGTTGGTGGGCTAAAAAACGCAAAGTAATAGAGGACATGGCAAAGTCTTCAAGATGGTGCTGGCCCATTATTAACAGCACAATGCAGGCCCACGTAACCTAATGCTGCACGGCGGCGGTACGCGCTGCGCCAAAATGGCCGCCTTCGCGGGCCTTTCTCCTATCTCTTCTCCCATCCCTTCTCCTACCCTCCATGTCGCTTCTTCACCGCCTTAGCCTGCTGCAAAAATTTCTTATCTTGGGCACCGTCGGGCTGCTGATGAGCCTGTTGCCGACTTGGCTGTACGTCAACGATGCGCTGGACAACATTGCCAAAGCCCGCCAAGAAGCCCAAGGCGCCGCGCCGCTGCTGGCGCTGAACAAGGTGGTGCAGCTGATGCAGGTTCACCGGGGCATTTCGATGGGAATGCTGCGCGGCGACGCGGCGTTAACCGCAGCGCGCCCGCCCGTGCGCGACGCCTTGGGCCGGGCCATACAAGAGGTCGATGCCCAACTAGCCGCTGCCCCGGCCCTGCCCGCAGCGCAAGCGGCCAGCTGGTCGCAAGCGCGCCAAACCTGGACGGCGCTGGAGCAAGCCGTGGCCGCGCGCCAATTGCAGCCGGCGCAAAGCATTGTTCAGCACACGCAGTTGATTGCCAGCATCATGCAGTTGAACAACGCGCTGCTCACCACCTACGGCCTGCAAACCGACCCTTACGACGATACCCATGCGCTGGTGCTGGCCTCGCTGGTCCACGCGCCAATGTTGGGCGAAAAATTGGGCGTGATGCGCGCCCAAGGCGTCGGGTTTTTGAGCGCTGGCGAACTCTCGCCGTTTGGCAAAGGCGTGATGCAGTCGTTGCAGCAGCGTGTGGCCGAATTGCAGGGCGAGACGGTGCGCGGCTTTGACTACGCGTTGCAAATGAGTCCGGTGTTTCACAGCGCGCTGGCGGGCCCGCTGCAAACGCTGCAAGCGCAAATTGCCGTGGCGCTGCAACTGGTCGAGCGCGACATCATGACCGCCGAGCAACTGACGCTGGCGCCCAAAGCGTATTTCGATACCTTCACGCGCACTATTGATGCGCTGTACGCCTTTAATACCCAGGCCATGGGTAGCCTTGACCAAGCGCTGCAAGGGCGCGTGCGCCAGCTACAAAACGAGCTGCTGTGGATGGCGCTGGCCATGCTGGTGACGCTGACGCTGACCTCGGTGACGGCGCTGATTTTTGTGCGTTCCATCACTCAGCCGCTGGCGCAAGCGGTGACTTTGTCGCGCGCCGTGGCGCAGGGCGACCTGAGCGGCGAGCCGCTGCACTACGGCAGCAACGAAGTCGGCCAACTGCTACAGGCGTTGCAGCAAATGCGCGAGCAACTGACGCAAGTCGTGCGCAACGTGCGCAGCGGCGCCGAAGGCGTGGCCACGGCCAGCACCCAAATTGCCCAAGGCAACACCGACTTGTCGGCGCGCACCGAAAGCCAAGCCAGCTCGCTACAGCAAACGGCAGCATCGATGGACTTGCTCAGCACCGCCGTCAAGCAAAACGCCGACAGCGCCATCCAAGCCAACCAGCTGTCCGAAAGTGCCAGCAGCGTGGCGGTGCAAGGCGGCCAAGTGGTGGCGCAGGTGGTCGACACCATGCAGGGCATCAACGCCTCGTCGAGCAAAATTGCCGACATCATTGGCGTCATCGACTCGATTGCTTTTCAGACCAACATCTTGGCGCTGAACGCCGCTGTTGAAGCCGCGCGCGCCGGCGAACAAGGGCGCGGCTTTGCCGTGGTGGCGTCTGAAGTGCGCAGCTTGGCGGGCCGATCGGCAGCGGCGGCGCGCGAAATCAAACAGCTGATCGACGCCAGCGTGCAGCGCGTCGAAGCCGGCAGCGCCTTGGTAGACCGCGCCGGCGCCACCATGACCGACGTGGTCAGCGCCATCGCCCGCGTCACCAACATCATGGGCGAGATCAGCGCCGCCAGCCGCGAGCAGTCGCAAGGCGTGGCGCAGGTCGGCGAGGCCGTCACGCACTTGGATGAAGTGACCCAGCAAAACGCCTCCCTGGTCGAAGAAATGGCCGCCGCCGCCGGCAGCTTGCAAACCCAAGCACAAGACCTGGTGGGCGTGGTGTCGGTGTTCAAGCTGGGCCGCTAGAGCGCAGCGCCCCGCCCGCTCGGCCTTCTTTGCCATGCACAGCCTGGGCCAGCAGCGCACCGACAAATACCTGCACGCGCGCCAGCAGCACCCGGCGTGGCTGCTGCTGGCCTCGCGGCGCGCGCCGCTCATGCTCAGTTGCCTGGAGGCGCTGCTAGAACACCGGCCGGACGGCGTGCCGTTTGACTACGCCGTGCAGGCGCTGGCCGAGATGCTGGCCGCGCACGCCAACCAGCCCGACTTTGCCATCGACAGCGCCGACATTCCGGCCCAAGCGCGGCGCGAGTTGCGCGACTGGATTCGCCGCGCCCTGGTCACTGAGCGCGAAGGGCGTATCCACGAAACCGACGCGCTGAAAACCGCGCTGCGCTTTGTGGCGCGGCTGGATCAGCGCGTGATGACCTCAACCGCCTCGCGCCTGGCGCTGGTGCAGCGCGAAATTGGCAATTTGGTGACGGCACTCGACCCCAACCCGCACAGCCGCGCCGAGCACATCGAGCGGCAGATTGCCGACTTGCAACAACAGTTGGAGGACGTGCGCGCCGGCCGCCTGCCGCTGCTGAGCGAGGCGCAAGCGGTCGAAGGCATCCGTGAGGTGTATGGGCTGGCGAGCAGCTTGCGGGCCGATTTTCGGCGCGTCGAAGACTCGTGGCGCGCGGCCGACCGCACGCTGCGCCAAGCCATCCTGAGCGCGCAGCAGCACCGCGGCGCCGTGGTGGACCAGCTGCTGGACGGCCACGACCGCTTGCTCAACACGCAAGAAGGCCGGGTGTTTGAGAGCTTTCAGCAGCAGTTGGACAAGCAAAGCGAGCTGGCTGAAATGCGCGCGCGCATCCGCAGCATCCTGGATCACCCGGCGTCGCGCCAAGCGTTGGACGAGTTAGAGCGCAGCAGCCTGCGCCTGCTGGTGCAGCAGCTGATTGCCGAAGCCAAAGTGGTGCAAGCCGTGCGCGCCCGCAGCGAGCGCGAGGTCAGCCAATTTCTCAAAACCGGCCAGGCCGCCGAGAACCAGCGCGTCGGCCAGCTGCTCAATGACATCTTGCAACAGGCGCTGGACATCGACTGGCAGCGCCAAGCCGTGCGCCGCCAGCCCGCGCCCTTGCCGCCGCTGGGCGTGGCGCTGGGCAGCGTGGCGCTGATTGAGCGCCTGCGCATCAAAGCCCTCGACAGCGCCAGCACCAGCGATGCCCCGCTGCTGCTGACCACGCACTACGCCGACCTGGACCAAATAGAAGACGAGTTTTGGCAGTCCTTTGAAGGTCTTGACCGCCAAGCGCTGCTGCAACACACCCTGGCGCTGCTGGAGCAGCGCGGCCAGCCGATGACGCTGGCGCAACTGGCCCAGGCGCTGCCCCCCGGCGAGCACGACCTCGAAGCCCTCACCCTGTGGCTGTCCGTGGCCCGCGAAGCTGGCGCAGCGTGGGGTGAGGCGCAGGAGCACATCACCACCACCGACGCCACCAGCGCCGCCCATGCCACCGCGCAGCACTGGCGCTTTACGCTGCCGCAGGTGGCGCTGGATGCGGCGGCAGTGCGTGCTGTGGGCGGGGATTTGTAGCCATGCTTGCTATGGCCTGCTTTTATATTGATAGCTATTAGCGCACGTATCTATTGGGTTTAATCCATAAAACAACGCCAAAGCCTTTAAACACCAGCGCTTGCAGCTCACTTTTTATTATTCCCCGCTATGGCATCCAAAAAACCGACCCCCGATATTTTTGACCAATGGGCCAGTGCCGCGCCAGCGGCTGGCGTCGATAAAGGCGCGGGCGCGGGCGAAAGGGAAGACGCCACCGCAACCACCGCCACCGCTGCCACGCCGTCGGCCACCCCGGTGGCACTGCGCCGCGCGGTGCAAGAGCTGCTCAAAAACGGCGTGCTGGAGCACAGCGCCAAGCCCCAAATGTTCAGCCAAATTGCCAACGACACCGCGCGCGTCAATGCGCAGCTGGAGCCGCTGGATTTGGAAGTGCGCGTGGACGATGTGCGCGGGCTGGCGTTTGTCGCCGTTGCGCCGAGCTATCTGCCCGAGAGCGGCGACGACGAGGACGAATGGACGCACCCGCTGATGCGCCGCCAGCGCCTGACGCTGGAGCAGTCGCTGCTGCTGGCCGTTTTGCGGCGCGAGTTTTTGCAGCGCGAGCAAGAAGGCGGTTTGGGCGTGCCGGTGCGTTTGGCGCTCGATAGCCTGTTGCCGCAGCTGGAGATTTATCTGGGCAGCACTGGCAGCGATATGCAAGAGCGCAAGCGCCTGGCCACGCTGCTGGAAGGGCTGCGCGGCCACGGCGTGGTGTCTGAAGTGGATGCGCAAGACACCATCACCCTGCGCCCGATGATGGTGCACTTGGCTAATCCGCAAAACCTGCAAGCGCTGCTGCAGCACCTGCGCACGCTGACGGCCAAGCCGTCTGCTGTTGCTTCTGCCGTGCCCGAGGAGGGCGAATGAGCACGCCCGTGACTTCCCCAGCGGCCCCACCCGGCTACCGCCTGCAAACGCTGCACCTGTACAACTGGGGCGCCTTTGCCGGGCGCCACCAGGCCAGCATCGACGCGGCCAACACCGCCATCATTGGCGCCACCGGCAGCGGCAAAACCACGCTGATTGACGCGCTGATGACGCTGCTGTGCGCCAGCCCGCGCTACAACCTGGCCTCGACCGGCGGGCACGAGAGCGACCGCGACTTGGTCTCCTACGTGCGCGGCGCCAGCGGCCCCGGCCACGCCGGCGACGACAGCGAGCACCTGACGCGCCGCGCCCACTGCACCAGCGCCATCGCCGCGCAACTGGTGCGCGGCGACACCGGGCCGGCCGGCGCCTCCCCCGAAGACACGCTGCTGCTGGGCGCCATTTTTTGGTTCGACTCCAGCAGCTCGTCGGCGAGTGATTTGAAAAAGCGCTGGTTCTTTGCCCAAGGCGCGGGGCACGATGTCGATGTCTGGCTGGAAGAGCACCACAGCGGCGGCGCGCGGGCGCTGGGCAAGCTGGAAAAGGGCAGCGAAGGGCTGCAGATTTTCAGCAGCAAAGCGCCTTATCTGGCGCGGCTGCAGCGCTTTTTTGAGGTCGGGCCGAACGCCTTTACGCTGCTGAACCGCGCCGCCGGACTCAAGCAGCTCAACAGCATCGACGAGATTTTTCGCGAGCTGGTGCTGGACGACCAGTCGGCGTTTGACGACGCGCTGCAAGTGGCCGCCAGCTTTGACGAGCTGTCCACCATCCACGCCGAGCTGGAGCTGGCCCAGCGGCAATACTTGGCCTTGTTGCCACTGCGCGACATGGCGCGGCAAGAGGCGCAGCAACAACAGCGCTTGAGCGAACTGCGCACCCTGCAAGCGGCGCTGCCGCACTGGTTTGCCCGCCAGGGCGTGCAACTGTGGCAACAGCGCAGCGCCGGATTGCAAGCGCAGTTGGCGCAGCTGCAAGGGCACATCGACCAGGCACACACCACGCTCAAACACGCCCGCGCTGACGAGCAAGCCCGGCTGGAAGACTATTTGCAGACCGGCGGCGGCGATATCGAACTGCTGCACAGCAGCATCGCCAGCCAGCAGCAGGTGCTGCGCCAACGCCAAGGCGCTTTGGCCGATTACGAAAAGCTGGCGCGCAACTTGGCGCTGAAGGGGTCGGCCACCGCCTTGGACGCCGCGCTGCTGGCCGCGCACCAACACCAGGCCAGTGCGGCGTTGCAGCAACTGGCGGCGCAGCAAGCCCAGCACAGCGCCGACGCTGAAGAAGCTGTGGCCCGCGAGCGCAACGCCCACGCCGAGCTGGCGCAACTGCAGGCCGAGCAGCAAGCGGTGCAGCAGCGCCCCGGCTCCAACGTGCCGACGGCGTTCCAACAATTTCGCGCCGCGCTGGCCGAGCAGCTGCAACTGGCGCCTGAAGCGCTGCCGTTTACTGCCGAGCTGATGGAAGTGCGCAAAGACCAATCCGCCTGGCGCGGCGCCATCGAACGCGCGCTGGGCAGCCAGCGCCTGCGCATTCTGGTGCCGCAGCAGGCCATGCCCGCCGCGCTGGACTGGGTGAACCAGCGCCACAACCGCCTGCACGTGCGCTTGCTGGAAGTGACCGATGCCAGCGACACAACCAACGCCAACGCCGCCTTTTTGGCTGATGGCTTTTGCCGCAAGCTGACCCTCAAACCCCACGCCGACCCCAACGCCAAAAACGTCCAAAGCGCCTTGCGCACGCTGCTGGCCGGTCTGGACCGCCACTGCGTGGACAGCGCCGACGCCCTGCGCCAGACGCCGCACGCCATGACACAGCAAGGGCTGATGTCGGGCCGGGCGCTGCACTTTGACAAGCAAGACCAAAAGCGCCTTGACCAAGACTGGATGACCGGCTTTGACAACCGCGACCGCCTCGCCCAGTTGGCGCAGCAAATCCAGCAAGCGCAAACCCAGTGGGCCGCGCTGGAACAAGACAAAAAAGCCGCGCAACACCTGCTGGCGCAGGCCGCCGTGCAGCAGCGCCAGTGGCTCAACCTGCAATCTTTGCGTTTTGACGATGTGGACGTGGCCGACAGCCAAGCGCAATTGCAGCGCTTGCAAGAAAAACTGACCGCGCTGCTCAACCCGCAATCGGACACCGCCCACGCCAAAGCGCGCTGGCAAGCCGCCCAGCAGCACAGCCACCAGGCCGACGAAGCGCGGCGCGTGCTGGAGCAGCAGCACGCCGCCCAAACCGCCGAGCACCGCAGCGCCGCCAAAAAACAGGCCGACTACGCCGCCCGGCTGGCCAGCGTCCCGGCCAACGCACCGCTGCCAGATGAAAAATCTGCCCGCTTACTGCCCGGCGGCCTGCCCGCGCTGGACTGCGAGCAACTCGACGCCCAAGAGCGCGCTAGCGGCGAAGCGCTGCACCACCTGCTGGATAAAAACAGCCGCCAACTGGTCGATACGCACAAAGACCTGATTCGCCAGATGGCCCGCGCCCTGAAAGAAGACCGGGGCGCGTTGAGTGACCAGACCGAAGACGTGGCCGCCCTGCCGCACTACCTTGAACGCCTGCGCGTGCTGGAAGAAGAAGCCTTGCCCGGCAAACGCCAGCGCTTTCAGGACTACCTCCACAGCGCCTCGGAGCAAGGCGTCAACACCCTGCTCAATGGCATCCAGACCCAGGTGGCCGACATCACCGAGCGCATTGGCGAGCTGAACCAAACGCTGCAGCGCGTCGACTTTCAGCCCGGCTGCTATTTGCAACTGGTGCCGCAGACCGTGCTGCACCAGAGCCTGCAAACCATGGAAAAAGCCATGGCCCAGCTGCGCACTGAACGCCTGCGCGACGACGCCGGCCAAAGCCACTACCAAGCGCTGCGCGCCATCGTCGAGCTGCTGCGCGAACACGCCAGCAACCGCCGCACCAAGGCCGCGCAAGCGCTGCTGGACGCGCGCTACCGGCTGCAATTTGCCGTGTACGTGCTCGACCGCGCCAGCGGCCAGGTGCTGGAACGGCGCACCGGCTCGCAAGGCGGCAGCGGCGGCGAGAAAGAAATCATCGCCAGCTACGTGCTGACGGCCTCGCTCAGTTACGCGCTGTGCCCGCCGGGGCGCAGCCGCCCGTTGTTTGGCAGCATCGTGCTGGACGAGGCCTTCTCGAAAAGCTCGCAGGCGGTGGCGGCGCGCATCATCCAAGCGCTGCACGAATTTGGCCTGCACGCGCTGTTTGTCACGCCCAACAAAGAAATGCGCCTGCTGCGCAACCACACCCGCTCGGCCGTGCTGGTACACCGGCGCGGACGCCAGGCCAGCTTGGCCAACCTGAGCTGGCAAGACGTCAGCGACCAGCTGGACGAGCGCCAGCGTAAAAATAAGGATGAAATTGCCCTCTAGCCCTTATGCCACAAGCGCTAATAGCTATTTTTTTGATAGTGCTCGTAGGTTGGGTTGTACCCAACCCAACATGAACCCCAACATAAGCCTCAGATAGATGCGTTCCCCTGAACAACTGGCAGAGCAACTGGCGCGCCGCTGGCAGCGCAGCGACTGGCGCGAGGCGCACTTGTTGCCCAACCCCGGCGCGTGGCCGCTGCGGCTGGACGTGGGCGCGCCCAGCGCCGACAGCTTTCGCAGTGCCAGCCCCGCGCTGCGCCAACACCTGCAAGCGTGGCGCGCCGTCAGCGAGCGCGGCCCCGGCAGCGTGCAATGGACGCCGCGCAGTTACCGGGGCGGCGCTGCGCCGCTGGACGTGCCGGTGCAGTGGACGCTGGAGCGCCCGTCCGAAGCGCTGGCCGCCATCACCCGCTTTGCTGTCAACGGGCACGCCGAGATTGCCGCCGACTACCAGGCGCTGGTCGCCGTGCTGGCGCAGGTGGACGCGCCCTTTCAGCGCCTGCTGCTGCGGCGCTTGGCCCTGTGGCGGCACCTGCCGACCGAGCAAGTCGCCACCGCCGCCCGCGTCGCCCTGCAACTGACGCCCGGCTGCGCGGCGGGCAAACCGTTGCGCGCATTGGCGGTGGCGGGCAACGACAGCAAGTTTTTTGAGCGCCACGCCAGCTTGCTCAAAGCGCTGCTGGACGAGCGCTTTGACGGCGAGGCCAGTCGCCAGGGACTGAGCGACTTTCTGGGCGCCAGCCCCGAGGGCGAACACTGGGTGCTGGTCGCACCGCTGGACGCGGGCCTGTTGCCGTTTCGCCGCCAGCGCGTCCCCACCAGCGAGCTGCAGCACAGCGCCTTGCCGGCGCAGCGCATCCTGCTGGTCGAGAACGAACGCAGCCTGCACCAACTGCCCACGCCGCTGCCGCAAACCATTGCCGTACTCGGCAGCGGCCTGAATCTGGCCTGGCTGACCGCGCCGTGGCTGCAAGCGTGTGACGTGGCGTATTGGGGCGACATCGACACCTGGGGCCTGGCGATGCTGGCCAGCGCCCGCCGCCACCTGCCCCAACTGCACGCCCTGCTGATGGACCGCGCCACCTTCGACGCCCACGCCGAGCGCGCTGTGGCCGAACCGGTGCAGGCCAGCGAGTTGTCGCAGAGCGGCTTGTTGGCGCACGAGGTGGCGCTGGCGCAGCACCTGCGCACGCTGGACAAAGGACGGCTAGAGCAGGAATTTTTGCCCGCCGAGGCCGTGGCGTGTGCCGTCAGGCAATGGGCCGATTTGCCATTATTTTGATAGCTTCCAGCGCTTGCTGCATAAGCGCTGGAGCCTGATTTGACTCAAATTTTCTTGCCCGCTGGGTGTAGCTGACCGGCTTCGCAGCCTCCTGCTTGCGCGTGCCTTGCGCCTGTAAGAGCACAGCTGCTGGCGCAAAAGTGCAACAGGCACAATGAATTCTCAGAAACCAACAAAAACCTATACATGTCGCGAATTTTCGACAACATTCAGAAAGACCTGCTTGAAGCGCTGCAAGCTACCTTGGCGGTTTCCAGACGGGCTGATTTTTGTATCGGTTATTTGAATCTGCGCGGCTGGCAAGCGCTGGATGAACACATCAGCCAGTGGTCGCCAGAGGTAGGTCAGGTCTGCCGCGTTTTAGTGGGCATGCAGCGCCCTCCGCATGATGAAATCAAGGAGCTCTACCGGCAGGCTGGCGACGCCGGACTGATCGATAACGCCACCGCCAGCCGCCTCAAAACCCAGTTCGCAGCGCATTTGCGCGAACAGATCACGCTGGGTATTCCCACGGGTCGGGATGAAGCCGGTTTGCGGAAATTGGCCCGACAGTTGCGCCGAGGTCAGTTGGTGGTCAAGCTGTTTTTGCCTTACCCCTTGCACGCCAAGCTGTATCTGCTGTTTCGCGAAGACGCGAACAACCCCATCACAGGGTTTGTCGGCAGCAGCAATCTGACGCTGGCTGGACTGTCGCGTCACGGTGAATTGAACGTGGATGTGCTGGATCATCTGGGCACGCAGCAACTGTCTGAATGGTTCAACGCACGCTGGCAAGAGCGCTGGGCGCTGGACGTCTCCAGCGATTTGGCCTCCATCATCGAGAGCAGCTGGGCGCGTGAAGAGGCCATCCCGCCGCACCACATTTACCTGAACATGGCTTACCACCTGAGCACCGAAGCTCGGGCGGGGTTGAGCCAATTTCGCTTGCCGCTGCGCTTTGAGCGCGATTTGTTCGAGTTTCAAAAAAGCGCAGTAAAGATTGCCGCCCGCCATCTGCACCGCCGAGGCGGCGTGATGATTGGTGACGTCGTCGGCCTGGGGAAAACCATAATGGCCACGGCGCTAGCGCGTATGTTTGAGGACGATATGGGTTACGAGACGCTCATCATCTGCCCCAAAAACTTGGAGCCGATGTGGGAGAGCTACCGCACCGAATACGGTCTGCGCGGCATGGTGTTGCCGGTTTCGCAAGTGATTAAAAAGCTGCCGACTCTCAAGCGCTACCGCTTGGTGCTGATTGACGAAAGCCACAACCTGCGTAACCGCGAAGGCCGGCGCTACAAAGCCATTGCCGAATACATCAAAAGCTGCGATGCCAAGGTGATCTTGCTCACCGCCACCCCGTACAACAAAACCAAACACGACCTGTCGGCGCAACTGCGCTTGTTCATTGACGAAAAGGCCAACATTGGCATTCGACCTGAGCACCATATGCGCAAATTTGACATCAGCGAGGCGGAGTTTGAGCGCCGGCACCAATGCCGTGTGCATTCGATTGTGGCTATCGAAAAAAGCGAAGAATTTGACGATTGGCGTGAGCTGATTCGCCTCTACATGGTGCGGCGCACCCGCAGCTTCATCCTTCAGCACTACACCGAAGTTGACCCGCAGGGGCGGCGCTACATTGCGGCAAAAGACGGCGATAAAAACGAGGACAAGCGCTACTTTCCGCTGCGCAAACCGCTGTCAGTCACCTTTGCGGTGGACGAGAGTGACCCCAGCGACCGCTACGCCCGCCTTTACTCCAGTGAGGTGGTCGAGCAGATCAACGCCCTGCACGTGCCGCGCTATGGCTTGGGCCTGTACGTCAACCCCGCCGAAGAAAAGCAAGCCACGCCCGCCGAGCGCAAGCTGATTGACAACTTGGGCCGCGCCGGCAAGCGCCTGATGGGGTTTTGCCGGACCAATTTGTTTAAGCGGCTGGAGTCCAATGGCTTTTCTTTTTTGCAGTCGATTGACCGCCATGTGCTGCGCAACCAGATTTACCTCTACGCGATTGACAACGGGCTAGACCTGCCGATTGGCGTGCTGGATGCGGGCTTACTGGACTTGGCGCGTGTGGACGAAGACGCCGACGGCGTGGAAGGCGAGCCAGAAGATTTGCTGGACGGCATGGTCGATGCGGTGCCTGAAGAAGATGGCCTGCCACAGGGCATGGCGCGTGCCAAAGCGGCTTACCAGCAATACGCCCATGAGTACAAAAAGCGCTTCAAATGGATTCGCTCCAGCCTGTTTAAAGACAAGTTGGCGCAAGATTTGGCACAAGACACGCAAATGCTCACCGCGCTGTTGCACAGCCAAGGCCCGTGGGCCGCTGAGCACGACCACAAATGGCAGGCCCTGCACCGCCTGCTAACGCGCGCACACGGCAAAGACAAAGTGCTCGTCTTTACCCAATTTGCCGACACTGCCCGCTATCTGGAGCGCGAAGCACGCAAGGCTGGCATCACCCATGTAGCGGTTGCCACCGGTGCCAGTGCCGACCCTTACGCGCTGGCGTGTCGCTTTAGCCCCCACTCCAACAACAAAACCGTGGCCAAAGCCGACGAGGTACGCGTGCTCATCTGCACCGACGTGCTCTCTGAAGGCCAAAATCTGCAAGACAGCAATGTCGTCGTTAACTTTGATTTGCCGTGGGCCATCATTCGCCTGATTCAGCGCGCTGGCCGGGTTGACCGCATTGGCCAGCGGGCAGAGGAGATTCACTGCTACTCGTTTTTGCCCGCCGATGGGGTGGAGCAGTTGATTCAACTGCGCTCGCGCATTCGCCAGCGCTTGCAGGAAAACGCCGAAGTGGTTGGCACCGACGAAGCCTTTTTTGAAGACGACGAAGCCAGCACCATTCGCGACCTGTACACCGAAAAACAAGGCGTGCTGGACGACAGCGACGATGAGGTGGATTTGGCCTCTTACGCTTGGCAAATTTGGAAGCAGGCCACGCAGAACAACCCCGACTTGGCCCGCTCTGTCGAGTCGCTGCCGCCGGTGGTGTATTCGGCCAAAGCCTTTGCGCTGGATGAAAACCGTTTTCCGTTGCTGGGCGCCGATGCCGCCCAAGGCGGCAGCTTGGTGTACGTGAAGTCCCCCGAGGGCAACGACCACTTGGCTTGGATAGGCCCCAACGGCAAAACCGTGACCGAATCGCAGTTCACCGTACTGCGCGCCGCCGAGTGCGCACCCAGCACCGCCGCTGTGCCGCGCCTTGCCGCGCACCATGAGCTGGTGGCGCACGGCCTGCAACTGGCCGTGCACCAAGACAAAGCCGTGGGCGGCGGGCTGGGCCGCCCGAGCAGCCCGCGCCGCCGGGCTTATGAGCGACTCAAGACCTACGCCATGGAGCAGCAGCAAACCCTGTTCAGCGACGCTGAACTGGAGAGGGCGCTGGACGATATTTATCAGCGCCCGCTGCTGGAGACGGCGGCTGACTTGCTTAACCGCCTGATGCGCGGCGGCGTCAACGACACCGAGCTGGCAGAAGCTGTCAAGTCACTGCGCGAAGAAAACCGGCTGACATACGCCGAAGACGACGCCACCCTGCGCGAGCCGCGTGTGGTGTGCTCTATGGGATTGATCAGGAAACAATAAATATGCCGACTTTTAGCCAAGAACATCTCCAGCATCACCGCTTCAAGCAACTCTTTAACGAGCTTGGCTGGGATGCGCCCGCCCAGCAACAGCCCTACAGCATTCCTATGGGTGAGAGCACATGGCGACTGAAAGTGGTGGCGCACAAAAAAGGCGTGCAGGTGTTGCACTGCCAGCCCGGTGAGCAGGGCGAGCTGCCCGACTACGCCACCCGCCAGAAGATCGAACGCAAGATCACACCCGAGGTGCGCGAACACCTGATCGTGTTCACCAACGAGGCCAAGACGGTTCAAGTCTGGCAATGGGTTATGAGACAGACCGGCAAGCCGGCGCAATACCGTGAAGTGTTTTTTCGCCAAAGTGAAGCTCCCGAGCTTTTGACCCAAAAACTCAGCCGCCTGCACTTTGCGCTGGAAGAAGAAGAGTTGCTTACAGTGCTGGGCGTCACGGAGCGTTTGGAAGACGCCGCGCCCCGCGACAGAGTGACGAAGAAATTTTATGGCGAGTTTGAGAAGCAGCGCAAAGCCTTTGTCGCCTTTATCGATGGCATTCCAGCCGACAGCGAAGACCAGCGCTGGTACACCGCTGTAGTCATTGACCGGTTGATGTTTCTGTGGTTTCTGCAAGAAAAGCGCTTTCTTGATGGCCAGCCGCAATACCTGCAGCAGCGCCTAGAGAGTCACTTGGCCGGGGGCTACGCGCAGAGCTTTTACAAGCGATTTCTCTCGCCGCTGTGTTTTAAAGGCTTTGCGCAAGAGCGCACACCCAAAAACGCCGCAGCCATCAAGGCCGAATTTGGCAGTGTTCCCTACCTGAACGGCGGCCTGTTTGCCCCGCACGAACTGGAGCAGCGCTACGGCGAAGCGCTGGACATTGCCGATAACGCCTTCCAAAAGCTCTTCGCCTTTTTCGACGAATGGGAGTGGCACTTGGACGAGCGCCCCCTCAGAAGCGGCAGAGAAATCAACCCCGACGTGCTGGGCTATATCTTTGAAAAATTCGTCAACCAGAAGCAAATGGGGGCGTACTACACCAAGGAAGACATCACCGAATACATCGGCAAAAACACCATCATTCCAGCCCTGCTGGGCAAAGTGCGCGCCGAACACCCCGGCGCGTTTGACGCGCTGGCCTGGCCACTGCTGCAGCAAAGCGGCGACGCCTACATTTACCCCGCAATGCTTAAGGGCGTGGACTTGGCCTATCCACCAGAGATTGAAAACGGCGTGGATACCGAGGCGCCCGACCTGCTGTCGCGCCGCAAACTCTGGAACAAGCGGGCCGACGATGCCGCCAGCCTGCCCACCGAAATCTGGCGCGAAACCATCGCCCGCCACCAGCGCACGCGCGAGGTGCGGGCCAAGCTCGCAGCTGGGGAGTTGAAAGAGGTGGGCGACCTCATTACCTACAACCTCAACATCCGCCAGTTTGCGCAAGACCTGATCGAGGGCTGTACCGACGTGGCGTTGCTTAAAAGTTTTTGGTTCAACTTGGCCGGGCGCCTGCCGCGCCGGAGCAACGAAAAATTCCGCCACGGCCTGAGCGTGTTGGACCCGACTTGTGGCTCCGGCGCCTTCTTGTTCGCCGCCCTCAACATCCTGAAGCCGTTGTACGACGCCACACTGCGCACCCTGCAAGCGGTGCGCACCGATGCGCTGATCGCGGGCGAAAAAAACAACACGGCGAAGTGGGCTGAAGTGGACGATCTGCTAGCCCGTTTTGCTGCGGCGGGCAGCGAACGCGCGCAAGACTACGCGGTCATAAAACACATCATCGTCCACAACCTTTATGGGGTGGACATTGAAAAGCAGGCCACTGAAATCGCCAAGCTGCGCCTGTTTTTGAAGCTAGTGGCCCTGCTGGAGCCGGGGGATGACATTGAGCCGCTGCCGGACATTGACTTCAACATCCGCCACGGCAACACGTTGGTGGGCTACGCCACGGCAGATGAGACCGAGAAAGCGGTGAAGGGCGCTACCCAGGGCAATTTGTTTAGTGATGCGTGGGAGGACATTCGCATTCGTCTCACTGCTGTGGAGCAGCAGTACAACAACTTTCAGATTCAACAGGTGCAACGCGGCGGGCATGTGTCGGCGGCTGACAAGCAGGCGCTGACGGACACTTTGTCTGAGTTAGAGGGCATGTTGAATTACCACTTGGCGCGCGAGTATGGAGTCAACACAACAAATGTAAATAATTTCGTTGCTTGGAAATCCAAT